>NZ_JBSIPA010000153.1:0-13110 GCF_053574605.1 Caballeronia sp. M23-90
GGCGCAAAAGAACGCGGGTACTGCACCCGCCGCGCCTGCCATGGTCCCGCAAGGCGGTTTTTTCTGGGACGGCCGCGCCGACACCCTTCAGGCACAGGCATCGGGCCCGATGCTCAATGCCGTTGAAATGGCGAACACGAGTCTCGAGGATGTCTCGGCCAAACTGCAGCGCACGGCTTACATGGGCGACTTCAAGCAGTTGTTCGGCCCGAACATCTTCAAGAGCACGGAGCTGGCAACGTCCGAGGCCATGTTCGCGGTCGCGCGTTATCAGATCGAAGAGCAGGCGTTTCATCCGTATTCGAGCAAGTACGATTACTGGCTCGAAGGCAAGGCGCGCCTGACGCAAGCGGAGCTGCACGGCCTGCGTCTTTTCAACGATCCCGACAAAGCGAACTGCGCCGGCTGCCACTTGTCGAAGCCCGCTTCCGACGGCACGCCGCCGATGTTCACCGACTACCAGTACGAAGCACTGGGCGTCCCGCGCAATACCAAGCTTGCGATCAACAACGATCCCAAGTTCTTCGACATGGGCGTATGCGGTCCCTTCCGCAGTGACATCAAGGACCAGACGCAATATTGCGGCATGTTCCTCACGCCCACGCTGCGCAACGCCGCCACGCGCCAGGTCTTCTTCCATAACGGCGTCTATCATTCGCTCGATGACGTCATGGCGTTCTACAACGAGCGCAACACCGCCCCTGAAAAGTTCTATCCGAAGGGCGCGGATGGCAAGGTCAACAAATACGACGATCTTCCCGCACAACTGCACGCGAACATCGACGTAGCCGATGCACCCTTCGATCGCAAGTTCGGCGACAAGCCCGCGATGACGGCCCAGGAAATGAAGGACATCATCGCGTTCCTGAAGACGCTTGACGACGGCTACCGCAAAGGGTCCTAGCTTTTGCCGAGCTTGATGCTGGTCGTGTCGGCGGTGAGGTAACCCACGGTGGCGCCGAAGCGGTCCTTGTAGTTGGCCCGCACGAGCGGGTCCAGCGTGGCCTTCACCTTGTCGTGAACCGGGCTTTCCCAGTCGCCGGCGTGCTGGAAGTTCGTCATGATGTAGGTCCAGCCGTTGATTTCATCGACGGCATGAAGGCCAGTGGATTCCGCGCCGGCCGGACACGAGAGCACACGCGACAAGGTCTTTGTATCGACGTTATAAGCCCACAGGAAGTTGTTCACGTGCATGCTGGAATCTTCGCCAATGAAGAGTGTGCGCAACTTCTCCGAGAACTTTACGTTGTCCGGATTCGCGATCTTCGCGGCGCTCGCCGTGTTGCCCAGGGCATCCGGCGTCGCGAGGTCTTCGCCCACGAGGGCGGTCGGCGCGGCCATATCGACGGGAACCCATTCGCTGTTGATCGCGGCGCCGCTCGTGTCCTTCTGCGCTGATTTAAGGTTCAGCGCATAGACCGCGCCGGCGCTGATGGCGGCGTCCACGGCGACATCGGTCGAGGCGGAGTTGCCCTTCACCATCGACTTCTCGACGCGCGACATCGCCGTGTAGACGACCTTCTCCTTAGCGTTGACGGTCGTGCCTTCGAGCTTCGTAAATCCCAGACTCCCGCCAATGAATGCCGCGTAGCGATGCGTCTCCAGATATGCAGCCGCCTTCTCCATGCCCGGCTTGATGCGGATCCAGTTGAACGTGCCGTTGTAATTGATCTTCTTGAAGCTGGTATCGAGCGGATCCTTGGTCGCCACATCCATGATGTCCGATGCCTTCAGGCGCGAGGCCATCGCTTCGATCTCGGCGCTTGTCGCGCTGCCAATTTTGATCCACGTGAGGTTCGCCGACCCCGCTCTAGCCGATGACGTCTGCGCCCACTTCGCCACATACAGCGTCCCGGACGACAGATCCTCCGCACGATCCGCGATGAACATGAACAGGCCGCCGTTGGTCGCGTCGTCGCCCATCATCACCGTGCGCTTGTCCGGCATCACCTGGACCAGCTCATGCGAGATGCGGCCGAGGCAATAGTGCTTCTTGATCGTGCCGGTGCCGTCCGGATTCACGGTCACTTCGGGCAAGTGGCCATAGTTGTAGGGATTGGCGCGGGTTGCATCGCCGTAGAGGCTCGTGCTGTAGGCCTTGAACTGCGCGTTGCTTGATATGGTCGTTGCGTCCGGCTCGTACTCTTCGCTCGACAAATGCGTGTTCCACGGCGAAAGACTCGCCCCGCATGTGATCCACAAACCGTTCGCCTTCGACGTATCCACGTTGTGATACTTCACGAGCGTGAGCTTGCCCGTGGTCTGGTCCTGGTCGAGCGTCAATACCGCGATCGGCGACGGCAGTTGTCCATACGCCGACACGAGGCTCTGGTCGCGCGTTGCGTATTCGAACTGGACCACGGCGAACACGGCACGGCCCTTGATGCCGGGGACGGTGGGTTTATCGAGGGAGAGCAGCGAGCTTCCATCCGGGCAATCCGAAAAGAACTGGCGCTCCTTCCCCGGCACCGAACGGTCGATGATCGGCTGGTTGTTGATATCGAAATATCCGCCGCTCAGGATCGTGCCGCCGTTGCCGTTCGGAACCATGTCGCCGGTCACGAAGAAAGGTTGGTACGCGAGCTTGTAGTCCTGCGTGCTGCCGTCGCTCATGGTTACGGTGAGCGTCGACGCGACCGTGGTCGTTGCCATGGCTGCGGGATTGGCGAGAGAAGGCGCAGCCATCGACGAAAACGCCGCCGATTTGAACGATGCCGACGTGCCCGCAACAGCGTCGTCGCCACCGCCACAACCGGACAAAAGTGTCGAAATGGAGAAAGCGCCCAAAGGCAGCATGGGTGCGCCGATCAGCAGTTTCAGGGTCTTGCGGCGGGAAAAATCGGGCTGCTCTTGCATGTCTTCTTGTCCGGGTTTGTGGGTAGGTTGCGTCCGGCTTAAGCGGTGACCAGCGCGCAATGAAGGCGAAGTGTAAGTTTCATGTATGAAAGCAATATGACAGTTATCGGTATTGATTTTGGAAGTCTGGCAGGACGCGGCACCGCGTTTGCTGAGTGCAGTAGCGAGCCAAGGACATCCCCCTTTACCAGTGCAGGCACGCATGTGACGACCGAATCCAAGCTGGGCAAACCCATCAAGGAGTTGCTTCAGGGCACGCTGAAGAAGCGGCTCAAGGCGTCCTTGCATGATGTCTTTGGCATCGATGCACTGCGACCCGGGCAGGAGGAAGTGATTCGCAGCGTCCTTGACGGCCACGACACGCTCGCCGTCATGCCCACGGGCGCGGGCAAGTCGCTGTGCTATCAACTTCCGGCGTTGCAGCTCGGCGGCCTGACGCTCGTGGTCTCGCCGCTGATATCGCTGATGAAAGATCAGTCGGACAAGCTGCGCGAATCCGGTATCGCGGCGGTTGCGCTGCACAGCGGGCTTTCGGCGGCGGATGAACGGCAGGCGATCCGCGACATCGATTCAGGCGAGAGCCGCTTTTTGTTCCTTACCCCCGAGCGGCTGGCAAAGGCGGATTTTGTCGAAATGCTCAACGAGCGTGGCAAGCCCGGGACGCAGTTGATCGTGATCGATGAAGCGCATTGCATCTCGCAGTGGGGTCACGACTTCCGGCCGGCTTTCGTGGAGATGCTGCAGTCCATCAAGGCGCTTGGCAGGCCGCCCGTTCTGGCGCTGACTGCGACGGCAACGCCTGCAGTTGTAGAAGACATCCTGCGCGAGCTCGATATGAAGGACGCACAGGTCATCAATACAGGGGTGTATCGGGACAACCTGGTGTTTGCGGTCGAACAACTGACCAATCCGAAAGAGAAACGCACGCGTTTGCTTGAACGGATTCAGGCGCTAGAAGGGACTGGCATTGTCTATTGTTCGACGGTTGCCGAATGCAATGCGGTCCACGCGGAATTGATGGAAGCGGGAATAGAAGCTCAACGGTACAACGGCAAGATGTCCGCATCAGAACGCACGGCGGCGCAAGACGCGTTCATGGAGAATCGATGCCGTGTGATGGTCGCGACAAACGCTTTCGGCATGGGTATCGACAAACCGGATATCCGTTTTGTCATTCACCACCAGATGCCGGGAAGCCTCGAAGCCTACTACCAGGAAGCCGGCCGCGCGGGACGCGATGGAGCCGAAGCGCACTGCATCCTGCTGTTCGAATTGAAGGACAAGCAGGTCCAACAATTTTTCCTGAGCGGCCGTTATCCGAGTGTCGAAACGCTTACGCGTTGTGCCGATGCCCTGCGAAAGCTCGCGAGCGGGAATGAACGCAAGCTGATCGATACACCCGTCGACTCGCTGCACGAAGCGCTGCCGGAGATTGGCTTGAACAAATTACGGACGGTGCTATCCGTGTTGCAGGACATGCGGATGATTCGACGCACACGCAAAGGCAGCGTGACCGTGCTCGACACCGACGCCCCGCACGATATGCAGGAAGCCGCGCAACGGTTCACGCAGAGGGCAGCACACGATCGCGAAGTGCTTGAACGGATGATCGGTTACGCGCAAAGCGGCCAGTGCCGCTGGCGCATCCTGCTCGATTATTTTCACGCGCATCTGGATGCGGCTCGTTTGCATGAAGCTGTATTGAGCATGCCCGACGAACTCGATGGCGGCGTCTGCTGCAAGTGCGACAACTGCGTTTCCCCGCCAACAGTCGTACCGAGCCCGCGCGAATTGCAGCAGCCCGCTTCCACGCCGAAGCGGGCAGCCAAAGTATGGAATCCCGGGGATGCGGTCCAGGTCCGTAAATACGGAAATGGCCACGTGGAAATGATGAGCGGTGATCGCGTCGCCGTTTTGTTTCCTGACGGCGAGACACGGACATTCATAGCACGTTACGTAAAGGCAGTTAAAGCAAGGAGGTCCTGATCATGAAACACGAACTCGACTCGGCATTTCATCCGGCGGATATCGCATTTGAGACGCTCAAGCTCGCACCGCATGCGTGGGTTCCCAACAATAGCCGCTTGCCCGTTTTGATTTATCGACGAGCGGTCGATCCGTCAACAAAGGATCTCGGCAAGACTTTCGAAACGCTGCTCGCGGGCAACGAATGGCTGCCGCAATGGCGCGACAGCATCTTCGATTACCACCACTTTCATTCGACGGCGCATGAAGCGCTTGCAGTGATTTCTGGCAAGGCCGATGTGATCATCGGCGGCCCGGGAGGCGAAGTTGTTTCTATCGCAGCCGGCGATGTCGTGCTGCTTCCGGCTGGCACGGGACATTGCCTGCAATCGACGGAAGGACGCTTCCAGGTTGTCGGCGCGTATCCAGAAGGGCAGCAATGGGATATCCGGCGCGATGCTTTATTGAAGGAAGAGATCGCTGCAATGGAAGCGTTGCCGTTTCCGCGCAGCGATCCTGTCGCCGGGCGCAAAGGTCCGTTACTCCAGGAATGGACCTGAACGTCATTCCATCACGATCTGAACCTTGACGTCGGTTGGATTGCCGCTCGCCGCTTCCTCGAAGGCCTTGATGCCGTCGGCAAATGCGAACGAGCGCGAGATGAACGGCTTCACATCCAGCCGGCCCGACGCGATCAACTGGATCGCGCGCGGGAACATGTTGGCGTAACGGAAGACCGATTCCATCCGTACTTCCTTGATCTGTACCGCGACAATGTCGATGGGCACCGGATGCTGCGGCATACCGACCAGCACGATGCAACCGCCCGGACACAGCAGGTCGACAATGCCATCGAACGCCTTCTCGTTGCCGCTTGCTTCGAAGACGATGTTTGCGCCCCAGCCATCGGTGAGTTCGGCGACAACGTCCTTCACCTTGCGCTCCCGGATGTTCACGGCCGTCACGCCTTGCACGCCTCCGATCAACTCGAGCTTTTCCGGCACGAGATCACACACGATCGCGCGGCTGCAACCGCCCGCAAGCGCGGCCAGCGCACACATCATGCCGATGGTTCCGGCGCCAAGAATGACAGCCACGTCCCCTGGCTTGATCTTCGCCTTCGTCGCGGCCTGCATGCCGATAGCCAACGGCTCGACGATCGCGCCTTCGCCGAACGTCACGTTGTCTGGCAGCTTGAACGTGAACGCGGCCGGGTGCACGACGAATGGCGTCAGACATCCATGAACCGGCGGCGTTGCCCAGAAACGCACGCTTGGATCGAGGTTGTACAGACCTTCGCGCGATGCACGTGACTCCATATCGGGCACGCCCGGTTCCATGCAAACGCGGTCCCCCACTTTCAGATGCGTGACTTCGTCACCGATCTGGATTACCGTGCCTGCGGCTTCGTGACCGAGCACCATCGGTTCGTTCACGACAAACGGCCCGATGCGCCCATGCTGATAATAGTGGATATCGCTGCCACAAATGCCAACCGTGTTGATGCGGATGCGCACGTCGCGGGGGCCCACGACCTGCGGCAATGTGAACGGACGCAAGCTGATGCGACGCGCTTCTTCAAGAACCAGTGCTTCCATGATTGAAGCCCTCTGCAAAGGGGTAACGTGGATAAAAATCAGCCGGCCTGAAAGCCGCCGTCCAAAGCAAGGCTTACGCCGTTGACCATGCTTGAATCTTCGCCGAGAAGGTACGCAATCGTGCAGGCCGCCTCTTCAGGCTGCACGAATCGACGCAAGGGGATGCGAGCCAGCATGGGATCGGACTTTGCCGGCTCGCTCCAGACTTTTTCCGCCATGGGCGTGAGCGTGATGACCGGATTGACCGTGTTCACGCGTATGCCATAAACGCCGAGTTCGACGGCCATGACGCGGCTCAATGCGTCCAGCGCGGCCTTCGATGCGCAATACGACGCGTGCAAAGGCGTTCCGACCTGAGCCGCGATACTCGACACATTGACGATCGCGCCACCGTTGCCCCTTGCAATCATGCTGCGCGCGCATTCCTGCGCGACGATCATTGCGGCGCGAACGTTCACGGCCATCGTAAGATCAAAAGCGTCGATGGTTGCATCGAGGAAAGCGCCGAGCTCGGCAATGCCCGCGCAGTTCACGAGCAAGTCAACCGGCTGCGCTTCTTGCGCAGCCTTCAACGCAGCAGCCGCATCCCCAAGATCGACCGCTATGGTCTTGCAATCGATCAGCGCGGCGAGCGCATCCAGGTCAGCCTGAGAACGGCTCAGCGCAACCACGTGTGCGCCGCGCTCGGCCATCAATAACGCAGTCGCGTAGCCAATGCCCTTCCCTGCCCCGGTGATCAGCACCGTCTTGCCTTCGAACTCGCGATTCCGGTCCACGTTCATTGTCCTTTCAAGGTTCATCGCAGAGACGGCGCGCGGTCTCTTCGTCTGTTACCAGCACTGATGGATAACGCCCGCGCAACGCAGCGCGCGTCACCACGAACTTCTTCGCGCCGCCGCTCACCAGCACGACGCGCTTGATCTTGCGTAGATCGCCGAGCGTGATCGCGACCGTACGGCGATTCAGCGGATGATCGATCGCCTCGCCATCGGCGTCCATGAAGTGACCGAGCATGTCGCCGACCGCGCCGGCTTTCTCGAGCGTTCGGACCTGCTCGGGGTCGTTGATGCCGTAAGTCACCACGAGCGATTCCGTCAGGTCGCCGCACGTCAGCAATGCAAGATCGGATTGGCGCGCGCGCTCATACGTCTCGCGCACGGCGCCCTCCTGCAGCAGCATGTCGCGAACGTTCTGGCTGCTTACGTAAATGGGCGCCGCGAACAAAAAACCATCGGCCTGACAGAGGTTCGCGAAGTCCGAGACAATGTCGAACGTATTGATGCTCGGGCAATGCGACAGGCCGCCTTGCAGCGACACCGCCGATACCGGCCCGTACGCGCGCTGCGGCAACGCCCGAAGCACCGCTCGAATCGTGCGGCCCCAGCCAAGCCCGATGGTCTGCCCCGCCTCGATCTGACGCGCCAGGTAAGTCGCGCCGCCAATACCGATCGCGGCCATGTTCGCTTCGTTATTCGCGCCGGTCGGCACGACGACCGCCGCCTCCAGGCCGAAACGTTTGGTCAGCGCTTCCTCCAACGCGACGCATGGCGCGAGCCGGCTGTTGATGGTGATCTGCACCATGCCGGATTCGCGGCTCGCAGCAAGCAGCCGGTTTACGCGCACACGGTTGCTGCCAATGCGCTGCGCGATCTCCTGCTGCGTGAGGTTGCCGACGTAGTAATGCCACGCTACGCGCGCCTGCAGCTCCTCTTCGGTATCGACAAAGGGCTCGGCTGACGCGGCGACGGCGGGCGATGCGGGCTTGTTCATGAGCGTGATGGGTTTCGATAGGGACGGCGCGATGGTAATGCACCCACCCTTGCGTCACCTTTCATTTCACCGCGCCCATGGTGAGCCCCTGTACCAGCCTGCCCGACACCGCCAGCGCGAACACGACCATCGGCAACACGATCAGCGTCCCCGTCGCCATGATTTCGCCCCACGGCAATTCATAGCCGCTCATGTAACTCGTGGCGGCAACAGGTGACGTGATGGCGTCGGTGCGGGTGAGAACCAGCGCATACAGCAAATCGTTCCACGAAAAGATGAACGCGAAGATGGCAGACACCACAATGCCCGGCATCGCCAGCGGCAGGTTGATGCGCCAGAAAATGCGCCACGGGGAAGCGCCGTCGAGACGCGCGGCTTCATCGAGTTCAACCGGGATGTTGCGAAACTGATCCGTGCAGATCCATACGACAATGGGCAGCGAGAAGGTCAGATACAGCAGGATCAGCACGATGTGGGTATCGACGAGACCAAGCTTGGTTGCGATCAGGAAGAATGGCACCGCGAGTACTACAGGGCTCACCATGCGGTTCGAGATAAACCAGAACCACAAGTCCTCCTTGCCGCGAAACTCGAACCGCGCAAGCGCATATGCAGCGGGCGCCCCGAGCAGGATCGACAGGAAGGTTGCGCTGCTCGCCACGAGCAGCGAGTTGAGCAAGCTCGCGGCAACATCGTGTTCGAAGAGTGCGTCGGTGTAGTGCGCAAGCGTTGGCGTGAAAAGCCACACGGGGGGAACGGCGAGCGCATCGGCCTGGCTCTTGAGGCTCGTCGTGACCATCCAGTAGAACGGAAACACCGACGTGAGGAACACGATCAGCAAACCGATCACGTGCCAGACCGTCGCACGGCGACGCGCGTTTTTCGCCCGGCGTGCGCGCGACGAAAGCGGTGTGACAGTCACATTGTCAGCAGTTGATGTGCTCACACAGCCTCCCGATAAACAAAACGAATATAGAGCCGCGACAGCACGATCGTAAGGATCAGCAGCAAGACCGCCTGAGCGGAAGCCATGCCTTGATCGAAGAGACGGAACGCGACGCGCTGGATGTAGATGCTGATGAATTCGGTCGCCGTGCCCGGACCGCCGCGGGTCATGGTGAACACGGCATCGAACATCTTGAGCATGTCGGCGGAACGCAGAATCAGGATGGCGGTGAGACCCGGCAACAGATACGGCCGTTGCAGGTGCCATAGGATCTTGCTCCACTTCGGCGTCTCGAGACGCGCGGCTTCCTCGGCTTCTTTCGGAACCATCGCAAGACCCGCAAGCAGGATCAATGCGCAGAACGGCGTCCATTGCCAGATGTCCATGATCATCACGGAGACGAACGCAAGCGTGGGGTCAGCGAGCCAGTCGAGGGGCGGGATGCCAAAGAAGCTCAGCAGATAGTTGACCACGCCGAACTGCCGATTGAAGATCAGGCGGCCGATCAATCCCACTACAGCGTAGGTGGTTGCCATCGGAATCACGAGACCCACGCGCGCCGCCACACGCAGCCAAGGCAGCGCCGTCCTGTGCAGCATCAACGCAGCGAACAGGCCGAATGCGAGCTCGACAGGCAAGGTCAGGCAAAGGAACATGACCGTGCGGCCCAGAGCGCCCCAGAATGACGGATCGGTGAGCGTGGCGACGTAATTATCGATACCGACAAAAGGCGTTCCTGAAGCCAGGTCCGCAAGCTTGTACTGATGAAACGAGTTGTAGACCGCGAGCAGCAGCGGATAAATGCCGATGATCGCCAGCGCCGCGACGGCGGGAAACAAAAACCAGAACGCGGGCGATCGCGGCATGAACCGAAAACGCGCGCGCGGTCGCGGACGCATTGCGCCGGTCGCTGGTGGAACCGTGGTCTTGAGCATGAAACCTCTCCGCAGGTTGGCTCAACGTGAGCAAGAGGCATTGCGCACGCAATGCCCCTCTCATCGGCTTTACTTGAGCAAAGGCTTCTTGCCGTCGTAGTAACCCGCTTTCTTCAGGATGTCTTCTGTCTTCGTGCCGATCGTCTGTGCACCGTCTTTCACCGATACCTGGCCGAGCATGATCTTGCTGCCCCACTCGCCGATCACTTCCGACACGGCCGGCCATTCCGGGAAACGCGGCCGGTAGTCAGGCACGCCGCCTTGCCACGATTCGACCATCGGCTTCACGAACGGATACTTGCTTTGAACATCGGCTTCCTTGTAGACCGCCGTGCGGCCGCTGACACCGCCCGCTTCCAGATACGGCTTGGCCATTTCCTCGGAAGTGATCCACTGGATGAACAGCCACGACGCTGCCTGCTTCTTCGCATTCGACTTCGCGTTCACGGCCAGCGAGAATCCGCCCAGCGCAGGCTTGAGTCCGGCAGGCCCCTTCGGTTCGGTCGTGATCGCCAGGCAATCGCCGATCTTCGACTTGCTCGGATCAGTGAGCGTGGGATAGAACGCCGACCATTCCGTGATCATCGCGACCTGCCCTTGCGCGAGCGCATTCACGGCCTCCGCATGGTCGTAATCGACAATGCCCGGCGGCATGTACTTCATCAGCTTCTGCCGGTACTCGAGACCCGCCTGCGATTGCGGCGACATCAGGTTCGATTTGAACTTTGCGTCGAGCAACGACCCGCCGTTGGGCCACAACATGCGCATGAAGCTGTCGGCCGATTGCGTTTCGCCGCGACGCGACTGCAGCGCAAACGCAAACTGGTTCTTGTCGGGTTTCGTCAGCTTCGGCGCGTAGACGTTCAGCAGTTCGTCCCACGTCTTCGGCGGTTCGTTGAAACCCGCGTCCTTCAACATGCACTTGTTGTAGAACATCAGGCCCGAGTAGTTATCGAACGGAAGACCGTAGGTGGTCTTGTCCCAGGTGCCGAAGGAGTCCAGCAGGATCGGGAAGAATCCCGGCAGGTTCAGCTTGGGATCGGCGAGCTTGGGGTTGTCGGTAAAGGTCTTGATGGGCACGAGCCACTTGTTGCTCGCGAACTCGCCAATCCAGACCACGTCCACGAGCACCACGTCCTGGTCGCCGCCGCCGACGAAGTTAAGCACCTGCTTTTCGCGGGTGTTCTCGTAAGGGATAACCTCAGTACGAACCTTGATGCCGGTCTCTTTCTCGAACTGGGGTATCAGTTTCGATGCCGCCTTGTATCCCGGCCGGTCAAGAAAGACAGCCTTGATGGTCGTGCCGGAATAAGGCTCCGCTGCTTCCTTCAACGTCCATGCGGACGCATTCGATACTGATAGCAAGGATGCCGTAACGCCCAGCAGCGCGAACGCCGCGGCCTGCGTGCAATGCTTCTTCATGCCTGTCTCCTGGGTAGTTCTTTTTAAAATGCCCAAAGCGGTCGACGCCGGTTGAGCTGTTCAAGCGTGCTGAAGGTCCGACTTGTGATCCTGCTTGTAATCCCGCTTGTAATCCCGTTTGTAATCCCGCTCTTCCTGCCGTTTCACTTGTAATTTCAGTTTTACAATTGTATATTTGGACGCGAACAGGTTGTCAAGAACAAATTCGAAAAGCACCGCTTGCTGCGTTGCAGGGCATACCGCATGCAAAGCAACTTACTTTGCTCAGGCGCTGATCCGTGGCGCGGGGCATCTGCAGGAGACACGCATGAGTGCAGTTCAATTGCATCAGATCCGCAAGGCGTTTGCCGGAACGGAAGTATTGAAGAGCGTCGACATTGCCGTCACCGATCGCGAGTTCATGGTGTTCGTCGGCCCTTCCGGGTGCGGCAAATCCACGTTGCTGCGCACCATCGCGGGCCTTGAACGCAGTGACTCGGGGCAAGTACTGATTGGTGGCGAAGACGTCACCGACCTCGAACCCTCGCAACGCGGGGTGGCCATGGTGTTCCAGTCGTACGCGCTGTATCCGCATATGTCGGTGTACGAGAACATTGCGTTTGGACTGCGGATGATCAAGTTGCCCGAAGCTCAGATCAAGGAACGCGTGCAACGCGCCGCACAAATCCTGCAGATCGAACAATTGCTTGAACGCAAGCCTCGGGCGTTATCAGGCGGCCAACGTCAGCGCGTTGCGATCGGACGATCGATCGTGCGCGAACCGAAGGTGTTTCTCTTCGATGAACCGTTGTCCAACCTCGACGCGGCGCTACGCGTGCAGATGCGGCTTGAGCTGATCAAGCTGCACAAGCAGCTCAACGCAACGATGATCTACGTGACGCATGACCAGACCGAGGCCATGACAATGGCGGACCGGATCGTGGTGTTGAATCATGGGAAGGTCGAGCAGATCGGCTCGCCGCTCGAGCTTTACAGGACGCCGGTGAACCGTTTCGTTGCCGGGTTTATCGGATCGCCGAAGATGAATTTCCTGCCCGCCAAGGTTCAGCGCGCGGACACGGCCGGCGTAACGATCGGCTTGCCGGGAGGAGCGTCCATCACGTTGCCGTTCGTCGCCGATGGGGTGACGGCCGGCGATACGCTGAGCTTCGGCATCCGTCCCGAGCATCTGATGGAAACGGCTGCGAGCGGCGCAGAAGGGAAGTTGTCCGGCACGGTGATGGTGGTCGAGCACCTTGGCGGCGAAACCTTGCTGCATGTGAACCTCGACGGCGATGTCCTGATCCAGGTGAAAGGCTCGGGGGAATCGACCGCGGTTGACGGCCAACCCATCGATGCCGGTTTCAACCTGCGTCACACGCATCTGTTCCGCGAAAACGGCGAAGCGCTGAAGCGGCTTCAGACAGTGCCGGCAAGCGCGGCTACGGCTTGAACAGGCGTTCATCCAAAGGTTCGCGGGAATAAAAAACACGAGGCCCCGGATATTCCGAGGCCTCGCGTTCTCTCATGCACTTGATTACTACTTGCCGCTTACTTGATCAGGCTCAGATAGTTGCCGCTCGGGTAAGCAGTGTTCAGCCACGTCGACAACCGATTCACCTGGGTCTTGTCGATCCCG
>NZ_JBSIPA010000154.1:0-13108 GCF_053574605.1 Caballeronia sp. M23-90
TGGCGCGTGGGTTTGGCCGTGATCTGCCTGCCGCGCTGATAGAAGACACAGTGGCCGTGGTGGGCGCGGTGCTGATCGTCATGGCGATCGGCTGAAGCCAGGCCGCGCACGTGCTAGTGGCTGCGGCGTTGCGGTATCGAAAAGTAGGTGGTCAGCATTTCCGCAAGGCGCCAGGTGGCGCAGGGGCGGCGGCAATGGGCATCGAATCCGGCGTGCTTCAGCGTTTCGATGGGGTCCGCCGGCCAGATATTGCTGATTGCGACCAGCAGGCGGCCGGTCATGTCGGCGTCGGGCCGTAGCGCGCTGATGAAGGCGTAACCGGAATCGCTGTCGAGCCGCGTATCCAGTATCAATGCCTGGGGTTTCCAGTTCTGCAGCAATGAACGCGCTGACTTCAGGTTCTGCGTTTGCATCACCTGTAATCCGGTAAGCCGCAGCAATGCTGCCAGCGACTCGCCAATCAGCTTGTCCTGATGCGCGATCAACACGCGGGGCGAACCGACAGGCATACGTGCCTGCTTGCCGCTCCATAGCGCAAAGTGTCTCTCGTCATCGGTGCCTGAACGACTGCTCATGATGTCCTCCTCGTGGTTTTTATGTGAGTGGAACGCCGGACCGTGTTTCCTCTCGCTAGCTGCAGCTTCGAGTTCGGTGATGGCGGTGTTGCAGAGTCGATGACGCAGTGTCGCGTTTAAGCGTTCGCCGCAAAACCCGGTCGAGGAGGGGCATGGCGCGCGATTTTCGGGGGGATCGAATACCCTCCCACTGATCCCTGCGAAAGGAGGGGTTGCGGGAGGTCACCTTACCGGTACCATCGAATTGTGATTTTTGGGAATGGCAATGGAAAACGGTAACTTCAAGACGGTGCTGCTGGTCGAGGACGAGGGGCTCACGCGAAGCGCCATGAAGAGCCTGATCCTTGCCAATGAACCGTTACTCGATATCGATGAGGCTGACGGCATCGAACAGGCCAAGGAGAAACTCTCCGGCGGCTCGTACGATCTGGTCTTTCTCGACTATCAATTGCGGGGGAACTCCACGGGCCTCGATCTGCTGAACTGGATCGGGGAACAGGAGCGCGAAGTGCAGACCATCATGCTGTCCGCACAAGATGACCGCGATACGGTGCTGGAATGCATCAGGAGCGGCGCATGCGGATTTATATCGAAGGCGAGTGAGCAAGGCGCGGGCGTGTTTCGCGAGGCGCTCAAGACTATCCTGAGCGGCCGGGTGTATTTGCCCAATAGCGTGCTTGGAAAGGGCGGCCACAGCCCCAAGCCGGTATCGACGCATTCAGGCGTGACGGTCGAGTCGCTGAACTTGCCGCCACGGCTGACGGAAACGCTGCGTTATTTGCTGCAGGGTTTATCGAACAAGGCGATCGCCAGGAAGATGAATATCAGCGAGAACACCGCGAAGGAGTATTCGAGCGATCTCCTCGCGCGGTTTCATGTGACACGGCGAACCTTCCTGATTGTAGAGATGGCGCGCCGGGGAATTGAGATGCCGATGGGTAGTGCCGCGGTGCCGGCAAGGTAAGCGGGGGTTGGGCAGGATCTGAGAGACCAAAATAAGAAACGCAAGGGCAGGCGAGTCGCCTGCCCATTGCAACCAAGTACATTCGAATCACCGTGTCAGCACTGGCTCGATCTTCTCCTTCAGCACCGCCAGGCCGCTTCAGCAAACGACCTCCCCGATATCAGCGATGCAATCTGCCTGCGCAGTTCCGCAGGACTCACCGGCTTGCTCAGCACGTCGTGATCGCAGGCAAGCGGCACGATCGTCGCGGCGGGCTCGCCCGTCACGACCAGACATGGGCAACGCCGGCCCAACTTGGCGGCGCCGAGCATCGCGACTTCGCGGGCGGTCTTTTCATCGCGCAAACGGAAGTCGGTGATGATCAGGTCCGGGTATCGCTCGATCGAACCCAGTATCTGTTCGAACTCCTCGAAGCTGCTGGCCGAATCGAACAGCACGCCCCATTGCACGAGCAGCGCTTCCGTCGATGCCCGCACGAGGCTGTCGTCCTCGACCAACAATACATACAGCCCTTCGAGCGGCACTTCAAGATAGTCAGCGGTGTCGCCCTTTGCGCGCGGCGCGGCGTCTCCAAGCGGCGAGCCGCAAATCGGCATTTCCAGCGAGAAACGCGAACCACGGCCTTCAGCCGATTTCAGTTCGATCCGATGCTCCTCCAGCATCGAGACCACCGCGTTCACGATCGATAATCCCAGCCCGAGCCCGCGATCGTTGTCCTGCTCCGCATTGCCGACCTGGAAGAACGGCTGGAAGATTGCGTCCCAGTGCTCGGACGCAATGCCGATGCCGTTATCGACCACATCGATGCGCGTACGCGTCGCCGAGCGCACCACGCCCACGATCACAACGGGCTTGGGATTCTTGACGGCATCGGCGTAACGAATTCCGTTGGATACCAGGTTCGCAATAGCCCGTTGAAGCCAGTGCGAGTCGCTGCGCACGTAGACGGGCGCGGCAGGCATGCGCAGGCGCAGATCGACGCCATGCATGGCGGCAAGCGGGCGCAATTGCTCGGCGACTTCGAACACCGCGAGCTTCAGGTCGAACACGTGATATCGCGGCATCACGCGACCCGATTCGAGCCTCGAGAGATCCAGCACGGCGTTCAGGAATCGCGCGAGGATCACGGAGGAACGGCCGGATTCATCGATAAGCCTCGCCGCTTCGGTCACGTCGTCGTGGCGCACGGCTTCGGCGGCCGCTTGCAGGAAGAGGTTGAGCGCGTGCATGGGTTGCCGCAGATCGTGCGTGGCGGCGGCGAGGAAATTGGACTTCTCCTTGCTGGCCGTTTCCGCGGCCAACGTTTGCTGCTCTTTGAGCGATATCAGCGCGCGGGTTTTTGTGTCCTGATCTTTCTTCGATGCCAGCAAGTCGAGGTTCTTCCGCTCCAGTTGTACGTTCGCCGTGAGCAGTTCATTGTTGAGCACGCCGAGGGCGCGCTCGGCCGAAAAGCGTTCGCGCGATACCCGTTCCGCGTGAACACACACACCATGTCCTATCACGACCACGTTGAACAGATAGAACATGCCCATGTAGAAATCTTCGGGCGAAAGAATCCGGATGGTGAGCTGCAGCAGGATGATGCTGGAAAACGTGACCACGGCGGCCGTCAACGCGACCTTCGACTTCAGATAGAAGAAACCGAACTGAAAGAAAAAGACCAGGTAAAGGCCGACGAAATACCACGTGTAGTTGAACGGCCGTGGCGTGATGGAAACCAGCAGGAGCAGCAACAGGTTGCAGCCGTAGACGCCCATGAGCGTCACCCGCTGGGATGCGGCATGGGTGGCGAAAGAACCCCGCAGAGCCAGGCTTAGCACGAACATCAGCCAGACGATGCCCGCAAACCGCAGCGCCATGATGTCCATGAAAACGGGTTCGAGCACCGTGCTCACGCGCCCGAAATTGAAGTCGTACCAGAGGAAGCAGACCCACACGCTCAACGCGAGCAGCGCGGACGCGCGCCGGAAGGCGCAGAAGCGCCGGCTATGGTCTTCGAGGAACTGCGCTTCCAGCGCAACGTCGGGAAATGCCTTGGGAACCGACAGGTTACGGATGAGGCTCAGGCCTGCGTCGCGTGCGGATGCCGAAACGAGCTGTGACGGCGTTGGCGTGGCGATCTCTGCGGTGTGCTCCGGTACGTCCATGTTTCGCTCACTCGAAAAGAACGTGACCGGCTACTGTAGCGGAGCACGCGTCTTATGAAAACCTCGTAATTGCAGGGCTTTTAAGCGTTCGGCTGGCCATGACCCCGTGTCATTGATTCGATGACGCGCAGGCTATCGTCATTCAAACTCCGCCGCATTACGATTTATTCCCTGTTTGCCGCATCGCCGAGATCTTTTACGAAGTCGGATGCGGCGTTTATTGATCAGATCTAAGCCGATCTATATAGGACGAAAAACATGTCACGCGTTTTCATAACGGGTTCCGCCGATGGCCTCGGGCAGATGGCTGCAGAGTTGCTGGTGGCGCAGGGACATCGCGTGGTTCTGCATGCACGTAACGAAAAGCGCGCCGGCGATGCAATGCGTGCTGTGCCAGGTGCGGAAGCGGTGGTATCGGGCGATCTGTCCAGTATGGACGCAACACGTGACGTTGCCGAGCAAGTGAACCGGCTTGGCCGCTTCGATGCCGTGATCCATAACGCGGGCGTCGGTTATCGCGAGTCGCGGCGTATCGAGACCATTGATGGCTTGCCTCATGTCTTCGCCGTCAACACGATTGCGCCTTACATCCTCACAGCTTTGATCGAAAAGCCTGAGCGGCTCGTGTATCTCAGTTCGGGCATGCATGAAGGCGGCGATCCGGGTCTCGATGACCTGCTGTGGAAACAGCGCAGGTGGCAAGGCGCAAGCGCCTATTCGGATTCGAAGCTGCACGATCTCTGGCTCGCATTCGGCGTTGCACGGCGCTGGCCGGGCGTTTTATCGAACGCGGTCCATCCCGGATGGGTGCCGACCAGGATGGGCGGTGCGGGCGCGCCCGACGACATGAAGGCCGCGCCGCACACGCAAGCATGGCTTGCGGTCAGCGACGATCCTGCAGCAAGCGTGACGGGCGAATATTTCTTCCATATGAAACCGCGCAAGCCGAGTGCGGCCGCAAGCGATGAGCGTTTGCAGGACGGCCTGATCGCAGCATGCGAGCGACTGACCGGTATTCGTCTGCCGAATTGAACGCCTTGGATCAGACCAGTTCGGAAATCTCGATCAAATTCAGATCAGGGTCGCGGACATACACCGAGCGGATTTTTTGCGTTGCACCGGTCCGTTCGACCGGCCCCTCGATGATCGGCCAGTTGCACTGGTTCAGGTGTGCAATGACGTCGTCCAGGGGAACGGCTGCGATAAAACACAGGTCCAGCGCGCCCGAAACCGGCAGATGCGCCTTCGGCTCGAATTCCTTGCCGCGAACATGCAAGTTGATTTTCTGATTGCCGAAGCGAAACGCGCTGCGTCCCGCGCCGAAAGTTTCGAGCTGCATGCCAAGGACTTCCGTGTAGAAGTGGCGAGTCGCCGTTTCATCGATGCAAGTCAACACCAGATGATCCAGATGATCGATGAGGGCCATATCAAGCTCCTTCGTGTGCGGCTGTTCTTTGCTGATCGGGCGGGGTGTCGTGAAGATCGAGCCGGCGGCCGGCCTTGAGAATCTGGCTGGGTACATCGTGGCCGATCAACCCGGGCAACAAAGCCGATGCCTTAAGCACGGCAGCGAGATCGACACGGGTATCGTAGCCGTCGAGCGCCAGCATGTGCACGAGTTCTTCGGTACAGACGTTGCCGCTCGCGCCTGGCGCATACGGACAGCCGCCAATGCCTCCCAGCGACGCATCGAAACGATCGATACCCGCCTCCAGCGCCGCGAGAGTGTTGGCAAGCGCCATGCCGCGCGTATTGTGAAAGTGCAGCGTCAGTTCGAGCGCAGGAAACGCCTTGCGCACGCGCTCGCACAAGGCTTTCACTTGCGACGGATAAGCCATGCCGGTGGTATCGCAAAGGGTCACGCCGTGCACGCCGAGCGTGGCGAATTCTTCCGTCCAGCGCAGCACTTCTTCAACGGGAATGTCGCCTTCCATCGGGCATCCCATCGATGTCGACAGTGACACGTTGATGGCAACCGGCGTCGACTTCACCACGCCGATCACCTCGCGCAACTGGGCGAACGACTGCTCGCGGCCCATGCGCAGGTTCGCGCGGTTGTGAGTTTCGCTGACCGACATCACGAGGTTGACTTCATCCACGCCGCACGACAACGCGCGTTCCGCCCCGCGCACATTCGGCACGAGCACGGTGTAGACCACGCCTTCGCGCCGCGTAATGCCGTGCATCACGGCTTCGGCGTCGCGCAATGCGGGAATCGCCTTGGGCGACGTGAACGAGGTCACTTCGATCTTCGCGAAGCCGCACGCGCTGAGGGCATCGATCAGGGCGATCTTTGCGTCGGTATCGACGAACTGCGTTTCGTTCTGAAAGCCGTCGCGGGTCGCGACTTCCTGGATATACAGGCGTTTATGAATTGTGGTCATGGCAGTGGTTCCTGTTTTCGTGCGATGCCGCCGGTAGCTGAGGCGTGGCATCGCCACGTTTGAGCGCCGCAAGGTCTCGGATGCTCATCATGCCGTCCACACACCAAGTCGAGAATTGCCAATTTTTCCATTACCGTTTCCAAACAAGAAACGGTCCGTGCTTTGGACTCGTGACAGCGACAAACCAAACGGGCTCAGGCGCGAACAACTCATTTTAATCAAGCGTTTTGTTGGAAGACTGCTGTTGTCAATTTCGAGGTGGACGGTCATGGCACGCGGTCGGTAGGGTGTCGGTGCCTCAGTGCCTCAGTGCCTCAGTGCCTCGGTGCGCCAAGGCCGGACTGCACATCGGCTTGATTCCGGCTTACATCTTGACCTGCTACCTGAAGGGCTTCAATGTTTATGTGGCCAAAAACCGCATTCGTTTCATCTGCCACTAGCAGCACCGACCGCTCGGCGAACAACCGCTTTTTTGCTATCGATTGGGGCATCCAGACCTCTTTCAGCAGGCACCTTTTCTTCATTGCGCTTACAGCGTGCATTGTCTTCAGCGCGACGTCCGCACGCGCCAGCCTGACATGCACTTACCCGGTGAACGTAAGCAAAGTGCTTGCCGCAGGAACCATTTCGGTCCCGGCGTCGCCTGCTGTGGGGGCCACGGTCAAGACGCTGGCACCGGATGCGTTTCAGATACCGTGCAGGCTTCTTTCGTCTGCGCCCGTCTCGACTTCAGCCGACGAATACGCCATTTTTAAGACGACCGCGTCGCTGGCATCAGGGTTTAGTGATGTCTATGCGACCAACGTCCCAGGCCTGGGTGTTCGCTTTGCGTTCAACGCACCGGCGTGCAATGCGGTTAATGCCACGCTGGACAAAGGAGAGGTCAGGCTGACCTGTCCCGTCAACACGCCGGTCGGTGGACCTTATGTAAATATCGATATCGCAAGTGTCGTCAGTCTCGTGACGACCGGTCCTGTCGCCGCGGGAGCATCGAGCCTTTTAACAATCCCGACCGTCACGATCACCTATCAGCACTCAGACAGTCCTGGCAATAGTTACCAGTTTGGTTCGCTTTATACGGGCACGGCAAGCGGCACGCTCAGCACTGCCACCTGTTCAGTACAGACCGACGCTCCGGTCGTTGCGCTCCCCACCGTATCCGTACGCGGATTTTCAGGCGGCCTGGGAACCACGGCCGGCGCTCAATCGTTCAACCTCAGCTTTGCCTGTGCAACCGGCGCACAAGTTTCCATAGTCATCACCGACGCAGTCGATCCGTCGAACCGTTCGAACGTGCTTAACCTCGCGTCTGAATCGACGGCCAAGGGCGTTGGTGTACAGGTCCTCAGGGACAAGGGCACGCCGGTAAGTTTCGGTCCGGATGCGGCGGGGCCGAATGTGCCGAATCAGTGGTTGATCGGTGCTTCGCCGAACGGCGTGCTCGTGCTGCCTTTAACGGCGCAGTACATTCGTACCGGAAACGTCACGGCCGGATCGATCAAGGCATTGGCTACATTCACGATGTCGTACCAATAGCCGCACGGGCTCAGACCGGTTTGAACGCGGTGCGAAATAGACGTCGCTATCCGGAGCTGGTCGCAGAGCAGTAGTGGGCGGCTATAAACCGCAGGCGATTGCCTGAGCGCTTTATCGGACGTCGATTCAGTTTGCGCACGCGTACATCTCGCCGCTCCGGCAAAGATGGACAGGCTTGCCGGGGGATAGCCTGCAGGCCAACGACTTCGCCGTGGCCTGGTTATAGTGATCGAATCAATGTTCCGGCCGGGATCGAAGTTAGCTTTTTTTCCGGTCGATCCTATCAAGATTCATGAGACCGGACTAAGTGCTGCGGCGATAACTCCGGTCGGCAAAGGAGATCTTTTCCCGATGTCCAATCTCGTCCTCGACAACCCGTTCCTCGAATACCTCGATGCCCGGCATGTAGGCTGGAAGGAAGGCTACGCCGAATTTCGCATGCCGATCCAGCCGAAGCACCTGAACCGGCGCGGTGTGTTGCAGGGCGGGGTGGTGGCGACGCTGCTCGATGCCGCCTGCGGTTATTCCGGCTTGTATGCACCCGAGGACGAACCTGCCAGGCACGGCTTCACGTTGTCGCTGACGGTCAATTATCTGGATACAGGGCTGGGTGAAAGCGTTACAGCGAAGGGCTTTATCGAAAGACAGGGCCGCAGCATTTTCTTCTCACGCGGCGAGGCGTGGGTGGACGACAAGATCCTGATCGCGAGCGCGCAAGGGACGTTCAAATCAGCAGGACTCAAAAAAGGCTGAGGGAGCGCCGTCAGACGGCGCTCCCGATGCTTATGCAGCCGGCTTCAATATGACCTTGGTCCAGCCGTTGCCGCTTCGTCGAAGTGCTTGTACGCTTCGGGCGCCTCGTCGAGCGGCAATTCGTGCGAGATGATCGGGACTTCCTGGCCCTTGCAACTGCATTGATAACCCACGCATTCGCAGCCCCGGTCAGCGCCTTCACCACCGGTCAGCTCCAGCATCTGGTCGACGGCGGAACCATCGCTGTCATCGATACCGATGACTGGCGTACATCGAACTCCTGCAGATTGCGAGGAGACGGCAAAGGGCGGCATGGTGTTCGTGTCGCCTGGGTCCTACCACTATGACGCGATCGTTCTAGGAGTCCGGTTTATGGTCGCATCTACTCAAAGGGAACCCATCAATCCAACAAACAGCCAAGGCCAGTCCTTTATCCGGGAGTCATCGAATGTCGAGAACGTTGGAAGCCGCGCCTCCTGAAGTCGATCTGAAAACGCTGCGCAAAGTGATTCTCGCGGCATCGATCGGCAACTTCGTCGAATGGTTCGATTTCGCCGCGTACGGCTTTCTCGCGACCATCCTCACGCGCGAGTTTTTTCCGAGCGGAGACCCCGCTGTCGGATTGCTCAAGACCTTTGCCGTGTTCGCCGTGGCGTTTGCGTTCAGGCCGCTCGGCGGAATTGTGTTCGGCGTGATCGGCGACCGGATCGGCCGCAAGCGCACGCTGGCGCTGACTATTTTGCTGATGGCGGGCGCGACGACATTGATCGGTTTATTGCCGACTTACGCCGCCGTCGGCGCATTCGCGCCGCTGCTCTTGACGGTGATCCGCTGCGTGCAGGGCTTCTCGGCCGGCGGGGAATACGCCGGTGCGTGCGCCTACGTGATGGAACACGCGCCGCAGCACAAGCGTGCGCGATATGGCAGTTTCGTGCCGGTCTCGACGTTTTCTTCTTTCGCGGTCGCCGCGGTCGTGGCCTACGCGCTCGATGCCTCCCTGTCCGCCGATGCCATGAGTTCGTGGGGCTGGCGCGTGCCATTCCTGGCGGCCGCACCGATCGGCTTGATCGGGCTTTATCTGCGGATGAATCTCAACGAAACGCCGGCGTTCCGTGCGCTCGAGGGCGAGCACGCCGTGGCGCACGCGCCATTACGCGATACGCTGCGCACGCAGGCGGCAGGCATCCTGAAGCTGGGCGCGTTCATCTCCGTGACGGCGTTGTCGTTTTATATGTTCACGACGTACTTCGCGACTTACCTGCAGGTCGCCGGCCATCTGAATCGCGCGACATCCTTGCTGATTACGGTGATTGCGCTGTTTTTCGCGGCTGCGCTGTGCCCGCTCGCAGGTTTGTATTCAGACTTCGTTGGACGTAGGAAAACCGTGCTGACGACGTGCGTGATTTTGATCGCGACCGTATATCCATCGTTTTCGCTTGGCAGTTCAGGGCAGTTCCTGCCGTCGGTGCTGGGGGTAGGACTGCTGGCGATCGGCGCAGTGTTGTCGGGCGTGGTGACCGCACCTTTGTTGTCCGAAATATTCCCGACGCGCACACGCTACACCGCTTCAGCCATCACCTATAACCTCGCTTACACGATCTTCGGCGGCACCGCGCCGCTCGTCGCCACGTGGCTGATCACGACGACCGGCAACAACATGTCGCCGGCGCTGTACCTGATCGTTATTTCGGTGATGGGCCTGATTGGCGGGATGATGTTGCCGGAGACGTCGAAGGTATCGTTGCACGGCGGGCAACCGGCTTCGTCCAATGCGAGCCCGGCAGCCCTCAAAGCCGTGGCGTAAGAAGTTTATTGCTGGACTTGCCCCGCGGCCGCGATCACGCGATGCACGAAGCGCAGCTTTTCGACCACCGGCGGCGCGAGCGCGAACGGGTAAGCGTCGGGCATGCCGAGACTGCGATTCAGGCTGTTTAGCGCATAGGTGAGCGGAAACCACTGGTGCATCAGGTGGTCGAAGGTCGCTTCGCCGACGGGCGGCTGCGCCACGAGCGTGGGATCGAGCGTGTTCAATGGCGCGAGGGCTACGCCGCAGGCACGGGCGGTATCGATGGTGTCGAAGATGTGCAGGTAATGCGCCCATGTCTCCGCCCAGTCTTCCCACGCGTGCGTGGTCGCGTAGCCGCTCACGAACGACTTGTTCCAGTCCGGCGGCGGACCTTCCTTGTAGTGGCGCGCGAGCGCTCCGCTGTAACTCGCGCGTTCGTCGCCGAACAGCATCCGGAAACTGTCGATCCACGGCGTATCCGCGATCAGCCGGTCGAAATAGTAGTGGCCAATCTCATGCCGGAAATGCCCCAGCAAGGTACGGTAGGGCTCGCCCATCGCGAGGCGGGCGCGTTCGCGCTGGGCATCGTCGGCCTCGGCGATGTTCATCGTGATCAGGCCGTTGTCGTGGCCCGTGAGCACGCGTTTGCCCCGGCCATCCTCCATGAATTCGAACTGCAGCCCCGTCTTCGGATTGTCTTGGCGGGAGTCCACGCGAAGTCCGAGCGCGCCGAGCGTATAGAGCAGGCGCCGCTTTGCCGCTTCCAGCCGGAACCAGTAGTAGCGACGATTGGGCACGCCGAGGTTCGGAATGGTGTGGGTCAGGCGGCATGCGTGGCAGAGGGGATCGCGTGAATCGGCCGGCACCATCCAGTTGCAGACTTTTTCGACGGCGTAGTTGTGACACGGCTTGTACAGGCCCGCGTCGCCGCGTTCGGGGTGGCGGCTGCGCCAGAGGCCGTCGCCCGCGTCTTCGAACGCGCTGATTTCGGCGAGTTCGGGAATGAAACCCAGCAGGGACTCGCAGCGTTCGCAGCGGAAGTTCTCGAAGAACACCAACTGATTGCAGTGATTGCAATGGAAAGTTTTCATGAGCCCGGAGGTCGGAGTGCGCGCGATGTGCGTGACACAAGTCCCGGTCAAGCCTGGAACATGCGCAAAATGTGGCGGTTCGGCGAGCGTACACCTTATTGCGCAGCAACCTGCATGCCGCTAGTTCAGGCGCGCGGTGAGATACGCCGTCACGGCGGTCTTGTATTCGTCGATGAGAAGACGCCGTTCCTTCGGTTTCGCGGCCATGTAGAGCGGCGGAAGGCCCTTCACGATCTGCAAAAGCACCTCGGCGACGCGCAGTGCGTCGGCCGGCGCCAGGTCTGTGCGCCGGTGCGCGAACAGTTCCGCGAAGCGTTGCCGCAGGCGGCTGCGGTCGTCGTCGCTGCGATTGGTGGGTGTGGACGCCGCCGATAACGCCAGATAAGCCGGATGGTCGCCGATTAACCCTGTCATCAGGTCGCTCTGCCGCCCGGCGAGCTCGGGCGTGCTGGCGGTGCGTGCATGCCCGGCGAGCGCGCTCCAGCGTTCGTCCATGAGCGCGCCATACTCGGTGCGCAGCGCGATGGCGAGCGCGTCCTTGTTCGGGAAATACTGGTAGACCGCACCAATCGAAACCCCTGCGCGTGCGGCGATCTCGGTCATGGTGGCGGCTTCGAGGCCGCGTTCGGCGATGACGGTGCCGGCGGCCGCGAGCATGTCCTGCATGCGCTTCTCGGCGCGTTCTTGCTGGGGAATGCGTCGCATGGTTGAACGTCGGGGTCAGGGAGCGCTCAAGGTTACACGGAAAGCGCGCCAGGATCAGGCTTGGGGAAGCGTCGATCCATCACGTTGATGACAGAACCTTTCCGAGCTGTGCCACGAGGGCTGCTCGTTTGTCCGTATCGATACTGTTCAGATTGCGTTGGCGCCATCGCACTGCGGGCAACTCCGCGGCGGCTTGCAAATCGAGGGAATCCCAGGCGGGGTTGCCGCGCTCGAAAGCCAGGAGGAATTCCCGATGGATCTCTGGCATCGATCCAATCATCTCGCGAACCAATGTTTCCCGCGCCGCCAGGAGTTCCTCGAGCTGGACCGAATCGCGAGTCATTCCGACAAAACCTCGCTCAAACTCAGCCGCGATGTCTTTGCGTCGAACGGTCAGGATCTCGGCCATCGGTCGATCATGGCTGACCAGGTAGATCAGGAACGCTCGCCGCAGTGACTCGTCGATACCCTCGTTAGCCAGCAGATCGCGCACATCAAACAAGTCACGCGGATGCTGTCGGTCCAGCGCCGCAACGATCTTGCCCGCGTAAAGGTCCGGGAAGGAAAGTACACGCATCTCGGCAAATCCGAATTCCTCCTCGACGCTCGGTGTGACCGAGCGCATCTCCGGTTCAAACACGCACCCCCTGAGAACCGGCGTCACTTCTATCTTGATTTGTACACCGTTATGACGAACGACGAGTTTGGTGACCACGTCCTCCCTGGAACGCGCGAATAGAACGCGTGTTCCAGGGATAGCCCCGGCGATACGTTCGCCCATCCGTTTCATGGCCGTATCGATCGCCGCAAGCGAAGCCGGACGGTCCTGAATGGGCAAATAGGTCAAGTCGATATCGACTGAAAGACGTGGCAGATCGCGTACGAAAAGGTTGATGGCGGTGCCGCCTTTGATCGCGAAATGGTCTTCTGCGGAGACGGAAGGCAAGGTCCGGATCAGTAATTCGACCTGACGTCGATAAACATCGGCAAAGGCCATTCAATGTACCTCGTCGAGATCTTTGGGAACGGTGATCTGGTATGTGAAATCCAGACGTCCGTCCTTTACCAGCACCCGCTTGCCCGAACCAAGCCCGATTTTCGATCGATCGATATGCTTGAGCCATGCATGACCGTGCCGGTCCGCAAAGAAGAAGAAGAGACGCTTGA
>NZ_JBSIPA010000155.1:0-13042 GCF_053574605.1 Caballeronia sp. M23-90
TGTCAACGTGCCGTCGCGTGAAACCAGCGTTGTGTGTACGTTGACCGTGGCCGACGAAGCGCCGGTGAGCGGCGGCATTGAAGCCAACGTGCCTACGCTGCGGACAACGGGCGGATTGATCGGCCCGGCGTATCTGCTCGATGGGCGCCTCGGGCTCAAGCTGACTATCGCGGGGATCGTCGCCAAGCCGACGGTGTCGGGCATGCTGACGGGCGACGGCTTGTCGGTGACGGTCATCGACCAGGGCGTGCAGTTGAAGGACGGCGTGATCCGGATCGCGCTTTCCGAGAACCTCGTCGATCTGCAGCAGGTCGAGTTCCACGGGTCCAGCGGCACGTTGCGCGCGACCGGCAAGGTGCGGCTCGATCAGGATCAGCCGGACCTGACGGCAAGCATCATTGCGGACAAGCTTGAGCTGTTTGCATCGCCGGACCGGCAACTGCAATTGTCGGGCAGCGCGTCGGTAGCGAATGCGGGGTTGAAGGGCGGCATGAATATCGATGGCAAGTTCACCGTCGATCACGCGCTCTTCGATCTGCCCGAGCAATCGGCGCCTTCGCTTGGTGACGATGTCGTGATCGTGCGTCCGGACGGCACGGTGAAAGGCGAAGACCAGACGGTGGTTGCGACCGGCGACAAACCCGTGGGCCCGTTTGCGCCGCGCGCCAATATTGATATCAATCTTGGGCAGAAATTCCGGTTCCGCGGCGCGGGCGCCGACCTGGGTCTCGCCGGAACCATTACCGCGATGAGCGCCCCGAACATGCCGTTGCGTGCGGTTGGCAACGTCCGGGTGACGCCGGGTTCCACATACACGGCGTTCGGCCGGAAACTCGGCATCGAGAACGGATTCTTCACCTTCAATGGCCCGGTCGCGAATCCCGGCATCAATATTCTCGCGATGCGCCGCAACCAGGAAATCGAAGCGGGCGTGCAGGTGACGGGCACGGTCCAGGCGCCCAACGCCAAGCTGATCTCCGAGCCGAACGTGCCGGACAACGAAAAGTTGTCGTGGCTGCTGTTCGGGCATGGCACGGATCAGGGCAACAACGTGGGTCAGCAAAGTGCAATGACGAACGCGCTGGCATTGCTTGGAAGCGCAAGCGGCAAGCGGATCGCGCAGACCTTCGGGCTGGATGAATTTTCCATCGGTACGAGCGAGGTCGGGTTGACCGATCCGCAAGTCGTGATGTTGTCGAAGGCGATCAACGAACGGCTCGTGCTGGGTTACGAGCAGGGTCTGCAATCGGCAAGCAACGCCATCAAGATGACGCTGAACCTGTCGCGCTTCTGGTCCGTTTCCGCTTACGGCGGCACGTTCCAGGGTCTCGATCTGCTCTATACGCGACGCTTTGATTCGTGGGCGCGCAGGAACGGGCCGTCGGAAAAATGAAGATGAAAAAAGAGCCGTTCAATTTGCGTTGGAACGGCTTCTGTCTTTGCGCTTATCTCGGCAATTGACTCAGCTTTACTTCACGCGCATTCCCGGCTTCGCGCCGCTATGCGGTTCGAGGATATACAAGCCCGGTTCAGCCTTTTCGTCGTCGGACGACGCCGCCAGAACCATGCCTTCCGACAAGCCGAACTTCATCTTGCGCGGCGCAAGGTTCGCGACCATCACCGTGAACTTGCCGATCAGATCCTGCGGCTGATACGCCGACTTGATGCCTGAAAACACATTGCGCGTTTTCTCTTCGCCCACGTCCAGCGTCAGTTGCAACAGCTTGTCCGAACCTTCCACCGCCGTGCAATCCACGATCTTCGCAATACGCAGGTCGATTTTCGCGAAGTCATCGATGGAAATCGTGCCTTCTGCTTCCGGCGCTTTTTCCTTTGCGGCTTTCTTCGAAGCCGAGTTCGATGCTGCAGCCGGCGCAGCGACCACCGCAGCTTGCCCCGGCGCAATGGACTCGCGGTTCGCTGCAATCAACGCCTCGATCTGCTTCGGATCGACGCGCGTCATCAGGTGCTTGTACGTGTTGATCGGCTGCGCCGAGCTGAGCGGCGCCGAGACATCCGCCCAAACCAGCGGCTTGATGCCGAGGAACGCTTCCACTGATTCCGCCAGCAACGGCAACACGGGCTTCAACGCCAGCGACAACAGCCTGAACGCTTCCAGGCTGACGCTGCAGGTTTCGTGCAACGCGGCTGCATTCGCCGGGTCCTTCGCCAGATCCCAGGGCTTGGAGGTATCGACGTAAGCGTTGACCGTATCGGCGAGATCCATGGTCGTGCGCAGCGCGCGGCCATATTCGCGCGCCTCGTACAGCGCCGCGATTTGCGGAACCGCCGCCCGCAATTGCAGCAGCAACGAGTGGTTCATTGCACTGTCCTGCACACGGCCTTCGAAACGCTTGATCAGGAACCCCGCCGCGCGGCTTGCAATGTTCACGTACTTGCCGACCAGATCGCTGTTCACACGCGCCTGGAAATCATCGAGGTTCAAGTCGATGTCTTCCATTGTGTGGTTCAGCTTCGCGGCGAAGTAATAGCGCAGCCATTCCGGATTGATGCCGGTATCGATCACGCTTTTTGCCGTGATGAACGTGCCGCGCGACTTCGACATCTTCGCGCCATCGACGGTGAGAAAGCCGTGGGCGAACACGTTCGTCGGCGTGCGGTGGCCGGAAAACTGCAGCATGGCCGGCCAGAACAGCGTATGAAAATACAGGATGTCCTTGCCGATAAAGTGATACTGCTCCGTCTTCGATCCCGGCCGGATCCATTCTTCGAAATCGAGTCCGCGAGCGTCCGCCAGATTCTTGAAGCTCGCGTAATAGCCGACGGGCGCGTCTACCCACACATAGAAATATTTGCCCGGCGCGCCCGGAATCTCAAAGCCGAAATACGGTGAATCGCGCGAGATGTCCCAGTCCGCGAGCTTGGCTTCGCCTTTCTCGCCGAGCCATTCGCGCATCTTGTTCGTGGCTTCGGGTTGCGCGAGACCGCTGACCCAGCCGCGCAGAAAGTCTTCGCAGCGCGGGTCGGACAGGCGGAAAAAGTAGTGCGTCGAGGTCTTGCGCACCGGCGTCGCGCCCGACACGACCGAATACGGGTTGATCAGGTCGAGCGGCTGGTACGTCGAGCCGCAGACTTCGCAGTTATCGCCGTATTGGTCCTTCGCACCGCACTTCGGGCATTCACCTTTGATGAAGCGGTCCGGCAGGAACATTTCCTTGACCGGATCGTAGGCTTGCTCGATATCCCGTGCATCGATCAATCCGGCTTCCTGCAGCGACTTGTAGATGGATTCGCACAGGACGCGGTTTTCCTCGGCGTCGGTGGAGTAGTAGTTGTCGAAGGAAATGCCGAAGCTGTCGAAATCGCGCTTGTGTTCCTTGCCGACGCGCTCGATCAGTTGTTTCGGCGTGATGCCTTCCTGCTCGGCGCGCAGCATGATGGGCGTGCCGTGGGTATCGTCGGCGCCGACGTAGTAGACCTCGTGACCGTGCATTCGCAGCGTCCGGACCCAGATATCCGTCTGGATATATTCAACCATGTGGCCGATGTGAATCTGGCCGTTCGCGTACGGGAGCGCGGACGTGACGAGAATCCGGCGGTTGGCGGACGCGGAAACCGGTGCTGACGATGACGGTGCTGACGATGACATAAGGCGCTTGCCTGCAGTTGAAAATTCGGTGAATGCGTGAAAAAGCGAACCACGATTCTAGCAGGAGGCAGATAGGGCGCTTGCGACGGGGGAAAGTGGAGGACATGGGGCTCGAAGTCCCCGCCGCCAGCAAATTCCAGGCGAAAAAAACCGGGGCAAATAGAGCGGCCCCGGAGCAACAACGACAAGAGGAGAATGGCATGTGGCGGCACAACACGGCGCCAGCCACCTACCATTAATACAGACACGCGGTGTGCGGCCAAAGTTTCAACTATTTTTCGATTCCCTCGATATTTTCCAGGAACCGATCAAACCTTGGCCGTACATCAAAACGGTCAATTCCCCTTGTAAATCAATCCGCTTACTGAACCTGTCCCGGCTGAGCCGTGGCGCGCAGATAAATTTCAACGCGACGATTCTGTGCACGGCCGGCTTCGGTGGCGTTGTCAGCGATAGGCTGGGTCTGACCCATGCCTGAAGCTGCCAGACGCTGGGCCGCCACGCCATGACCCGCAAGGTACGACGTCACGCTTTGTGCGCGATTTTGCGACAAGGTCTGGTTGTAAGCCGGCTGACCGGTGCTATCCGTGTGGCCAACCACTTGGGCGATCAGTTCCGGGTGTTGCACCAGCGTCTGCGTGACCTGGTCAAGCACCGGCGCGAACGTCGGCTTGATGGCGTAGCTGTTGGTATCGAAGGAAATGGCGTTCGGAATGTTCACCTTCAGCGAGCCGTCCTGCTGCTCGGTCACTTGCGTGCCCGTGCCCTTCGTTGCGCCCGTCAGCTTGCCCTTGATGGCCTGCCAGTTGTAACCGGTGATGCCGCCAGCCGCCGCACCAACGCCCGCGCCGATGGCCGCGCCCTTGCCGCCACCGAAGATTGCGCCAATGCCCGCGCCGGTCGCGGCACCAATGCCGGTGCCGACGGCGGCGTTATTGCCCTGCTGCGAGGCGCAACCGGCGACGAGCGCCCCGGCTACTGCGATTACGGACAGGCGGGTCATCATTTTCGTGTTCATTGTCATTTCTCCAGGATTCAATCAAGGCAATCGCCTCGGCGAACGGAAGAGCACCCCGTGGGGTCTTCCGGCGAGCCGTTGCGCCTGCCACTACAATACGGCCAAGGATTCAACCGCTTAAAACGATGCGTCCCCGGACCATGGCAGCGTGGGATAGTGCAGTGCACGCCTCCGTCACGCAATGTCGTGCAACAATTCCTTTCAAATTTCATACCACGTGCGCGAAAGTGTTCGATCCCTATTCGCAACAAGCGTTCCCACGGAGTCTCGATGAGTCTTGATCGCGCCCGGATCGACGCCGCCCTCGGCGGCCTGATCGATCCCAATACCAGCCGCTCTTTTGCAGACGCGAAAAGCATACGCAATGTGACCATAGATGGCGCCGATGTCAGCGTCAACGTCGTGCTGGGATATCCGGCGAAAAGCCAGTTCGGTGCAATCCGGTCGCTCGTCTCCGAAGCTGTTGCCAGGGTTCCGGGCGTAAATGGCGTGAAAGTGGACGTTTCGTCGCAGGTCTTGGCGCACGCCGTCCAGCGCGGCGTGAAGCTGCTGCCGAATGTCAAGAACATCATCGCCGTGGCGTCGGGCAAGGGCGGGGTCGGCAAAAGCACGACCGCCGTCAACCTTGCGCTGGCGCTGGCTTCGGAAGGCGCGTCGGTGGGCATGCTGGACGCCGATATCTACGGCCCGTCGCTGCCCATGATGCTCGGCATCAGCGGCCGCCCCGAATCGCCCGACAACCAGTCGATGAACCCGCTCATCGGCCATGGGATCCAGGCGAATTCCATCGGCTTTCTGATCGAGCAGGACAACCCGATGGTGTGGCGCGGCCCGATGGTCACGTCCGCGCTCGAACAACTGCTGCGCCAGACCAACTGGAAGGATCTTGATTACCTGGTGGTCGATATGCCGCCGGGCACGGGCGACATCCAGTTGACGCTGTCGCAGAAAGTGCCGGTGACCGGCGCTGTGATCGTGACCACGCCGCAGGACATTGCGCTGCTCGACGCCAAGAAGGGCCTCAAGATGTTCGAGAAGGTCGGCATTCCGATCCTCGGGATCGTCGAGAACATGAGCACGCATATCTGCTCGAATTGCGGCCATGAAGAACACATTTTCGGCGCGGGCGGCGGTGAACGGATGTCGAAGGAATATGGTGTGCCGGTGCTCGGCAGCCTGCCGCTGGATATCGCCATCCGCGAGAAAACCGATGCCGGACAGCCGACCGTGGTGTCGCAACCTGACAGCAAGATCGCCGATGCGTACCGGTCGATCGCGCGCAAGGTCGCGATTTCGATTGCGGAGCGCCAGCGCGACATGACGTCGATGTTCCCGAGCATCGTGGTGCAGAACACCTGAGGACCTGAAACGCTTGCGGGCATGGACTCTGGGCGCCGGCCGTGTCGCGGTATCATGTGGCCTTCGACGGGCGTGATCCAGTGAGCACACGGGGTGGTCGCGGGTCGCCATGAGGATTGCATGAAACGAAGATTCGACGGGCCTGGATCGGTTAGCCGTGTTGCCACGACAAACCCGGCCTTGAGCCTGATTGCACGTTGGAGCACGAGCGCGGCCACAGGGCTGGCGCTCACCGCCGGCACATTGCTGCTCGGCGGCTGCGGCATCTTGTTCCAGAACCATGAGAAACGCGCCGACGCCATGTTGCAGCCCACGGCGGGCAGCAGCGCGAGCGGGTCGCTCACGTTCATTGAACGGGCGGATGGGGTGCAGGTTTCCTACAACCTGTCAGGCATGGCGCCCAACAGCGAGCACGCGCTGCAGATTCATGAGCGCGGCGACTGCATCGTGTCGAACTCATCCGATGGCGGCCCGGTCTTCTCTCCCGCAGCCGAACGCAGCCACTCATCGAAACTCGAGGGCGACCTGGCGACCATCCGCGCCGACGCAAATGGTTCGGCGACCGGATTCATCGTGGCGCCCGATGTTTCGCTCGACGGCGTGCGCTCCGTCCTGTCGCGTGCGGTCCTGCTGCATCGCGATACATCCGACTCGTATTCGCTCAGCCCGCACGGCGCCGGTCCGGCGCTCGCATGCGGCGTGATTCGTCAATGAAATCAGGCTCCTGAAACGTCAGACCCGGCTTCTTGGCCAGGTCGCGTCGCATGAGCCATCACATCAAGTAAAATACGCGCTTCCCGGCGGGTCCCACTGAGTACCGCATGCATCTGCATGCAATCCAGTCTTCCGGCCACGCCCCGTTTCAAGCACGGCGGCTTTTCTCGAGCCGCTTCTTTCGTTGGGTACGTTCCCTATGAGCATCAAGTCCGACAAGTGGATCCGGCGCATGTCCGAAGAGCACAAGATGATCGAGCCGTTTGTGCGCGATCAGGTGCGTGTGTCCGAAGACGGCCGAAAAATCGTGAGTTACGGCACGTCGAGCTACGGCTACGACATTCGCGTGGCCGACGAATTCAAGATCTTCACGAATATCAATTCCACGATTGTCGACCCGAAGAATTTCGATGAGAAATCGTTCGTCGACTTCAAGGGCGACGTCTGCATCATTCCGCCGAACTCGTTCGCGCTTGCGCGTACCATCGAATATTTTCGCATTCCGCGTTCTTGCCTGACCGTGTGCCTGGGCAAGTCCACCTATGCACGCTGCGGGATCATTGTGAACGTCACGCCGTTCGAACCCGAATGGGAAGGCTACGTGACGCTCGAATTCTCGAATACGACACCTTTGCCTGCCAAAATCTACGCGAACGAAGGCGTGGCGCAGGTCCTGTTCTTTGAAAGCGACGAAATCTGCGAGACTTCCTACGCTGACCGCGGTGGCAAGTATCAAGGGCAAAGCGGCGTGACGCTGCCGAAAACCTGACGTTTCTGTCACAGGTTTTGCTGTGTAGAAACGTCATTGCAACGCTTTTTGAAAGACCGCTGGACTCGAGCATGCACAACTCGGTCAGCGGTCGTTCCATTTGGAGATTCGCCTCATGAAGTTCCGTTTTCCCGTCGTCATCATCGACGAAGATTTTCGTTCCGAGAACATTTCGGGTTCCGGTATTCGTGCGCTCGCCGAGGCGATCGAGCGCGAAGGCGTCGAGGTGCTCGGGCTGACGAGTTACGGCGATCTGACGTCGTTCGCGCAGCAGTCGAGCCGCGCGTCGTGTTTCATCTTGTCGATCGATGACGACGAGTTGCTGCCGTATGCGGACAGCAACGTGGTGCTGGCCGAGGGCGATGCGCCGGAACTGGCCTCCGCGATCGTCGCGTTGCGCGCCTTTGTGCAGGCCGTGCGCCGGCGCAATGCGGACATCCCGATTTTCCTGTACGGCGAAACGCGCACTTCACGGCATCTGCCTAACGATATCCTGCGTGAACTGCATGGCTTCATTCACATGTTCGAGGACACGCCGGAGTTCGTTGCGCGCCACATCATCCGCGAGGCGAAGGTTTATCTCGATGCGCTCGCACCGCCGTTCTTCAAGGAACTCGTGCAATACGCCGAAGAGGGTTCGTACTCGTGGCACTGCCCGGGCCACTCGGGCGGCGTGGCGTTCCTGAAGAATCCGCTTGGCCAGATGTTCCACCAGTTCTTCGGCGAGAACATGTTGCGGGCGGACGTCTGCAATGCCGTCGACGAACTCGGTCAACTGCTCGATCACACGGGACCGATTGCGGCATCGGAACGAAACGCGGCGCGCATTTTCAGCGCGGATCATCTGTTCTTCGTGACGAACGGCACGTCGACATCGAACAAGATTGTCTGGCACGCGACGGTTGCGCCCGGCGACATCGTGCTGGTCGACCGTAATTGCCACAAGTCGATCCTGCACGCCATCACCATGACCGGCGCGATTCCGGTCTTCCTGACGCCCACGCGCAATCACTTCGGCCTGATCGGGCCGATTCCGCGCGACGAGTTCAAGCCGGAAAACATCCGCAAGAAGATCGAAGCGAATCCGTTCGCGCGCGAGGCGCTTGCAAAGAACCCGAAGGTGAAGCCGCGTATCCTGACGATCACGCAAAGCACGTACGACGGCATTGTCTATAACGTCGAGATGATCAAGGATCTGCTCGGCGACATGCTCGACACGCTTCACTTCGACGAAGCGTGGCTACCGCACGCCGAGTTCCACGAGTTCTATCAGGACATGCATGCCATTGGCGCCGGCCGTCCGCGTACGGGCGCGCTCGTGTTCGCCACGCACTCCACGCACAAGCTTCTGGCGGGGATCTCGCAGGCATCGCAGATCGTGGTGCAGGATTCCGAAAACAGCACGTTCGACAAACACCGCTTCAACGAAGCATATTTGATGCACACGTCGACCAGCCCGCAGTACGCGATCATCGCATCGTGCGACGTGGCTGCGGCCATGATGGAACCGCCGGGCGGCACGGCGCTGGTGGAAGAATCGATTGCTGAAGCGCTCGATTTCCGCCGCGCAATGCGCAAGGTCGACGACGAATACGGCGACGAGTGGTTCTTCAAGGTGTGGGGGCCGGAAGCGCTCGCCGAAGAGGGTATCGGCAGCCGTGAAGAATGGGTATTGAAGCCGAACGATCACTGGCACGGTTTCGGCGCGCTTGCCGAAGGCTTCAACATGCTCGATCCGATCAAGGCGACCATCATCACGCCGGGACTCGATGTGGACGGCGAGTTCGGCGAGTCGGGCATTCCGGCTGCGATTGTGACGAAGTATCTGGCGGAGCACGGGATCATCGTGGAGAAGACCGGGTTGTATTCGTTCTTCATCATGTTCACGATCGGCATTACGAAGGGCCGCTGGAATTCGATGGTCACCGAACTGCAACAGTTCAAGGACGACTACGATAACAACCAGCCGCTGTGGCGCGTGCTGCCGGACTTTATCGCGCAGCATCCTTCGTATGAGCGCATGGGTTTGCGGGATCTTTGCGAGCAGATCCACAGTGTTTATCGTGCGAACGATATCGCGCGGCTGACCACCGAGATGTATCTGTCGAGCATGGAACCGGCCATGAAGCCGTCCGAAGCGTATGCGAAGCTGGTGCACCGGGAGATCGACCGGGTGCCTATCGATGAACTCGAAGGGCGCGTGACGACCATCCTGTTGACGCCGTATCCACCGGGCATTCCGTTGCTGATTCCGGGCGAGCGCTTCAACAAGACGATCGTGGATTACCTGCGCTTTGCGCGCGAGTTCAACGAGCGTTTCCCGGGCTTCCATACGGATATCCACGGGTTGGTCGGTGAGATGATCAACGGGCGGATCGAGTATTTCGTCGATTGCGTCGCGCTCGAGCGCTAAGTCGAAGATGTAGCTTGCAATGAAGAAGGCCCGCATGAGTGATGCGGGCCTTCTTCCATTTACGTCACGATAAACCTGCGCTCCGTCACGCCCGGCTCCGGCAAGCCTTTCGGTGGCCGCTTGAAGTCGGGATCGGCGGTCATGTCGTGGAGCATGGTTTCGAGCGCATCGCAGAGCGCGCTCAGCGCAAGATCGTTTTCCTCCAGGCCGAACGGGTCTTCGATCTGCGCCGCAATCGCCTCCAGCGACATGAACGCATACGCCACCAGCAGCGCGAACAGAGGCGTCAACACGCCCGCGCCATCGACCAGGCCGAACGGCAGCAGCACACAAAAAATATAGACGGTCCGATGGATCATCACCGAATACGAGAAGGGCAAAGGTGTGGATGCAAGCCGCTCGCAGCCGCCGATCACGCCCGACAACTCGTTGAGGTTCTGTTCGAACGCGAGGGTGCCGTAGCCATCGAGCGCGCCTTCGTGTAAGCGTGCGGCGGACCATTCGCCGAGCCAGCGCAGGATCAATGTCGATCGATTCTGCGCTTTGATGGTGCGCCGATATAGCGCAGGCGTCAGGCGCGTGGCGAGATCGGGAAGGGGATTGGTGCGGCGCATTTCGTGGCGCAATGCGTGACCGAGCGCCCCGATTGCCGCGATGAACTCATGCCTGTCTGTGGGCTCGACGCCGCGCGGCAAGGTCAGCGCCTGACGCGCGAGGGATCGGCCGTGAATGGACAATGCTCCCCAGAGTTTGCGGCCTTCCCACCAGCGCTCATAACTCGCGCTATTGCGAAAGCCGAGAAATACCGCGAGCGCAATGCCCACCAGTGCGAACGGCGGCGTGCCGAGCCCGACCGGGTAGGTGCGCATATGGTCGTGCATCACGATCGCCGCGACGGACAGCACGAAGATCAGCGCAAGCCGCGGCAGGAGTTGCGGCAGCACGGACCCGCGCCAGACGAACAACATGCGGAACCAGTTGAGTTTGGGGCGGATGATCATGGGCGGGTCGGACGCAAAGTGTGGAGAGCCTGCTTGCTACGGCCCGGCGAGACTGTAGCCAAATCGGCTACGAACGTAGCCGATTTGGCTACGTTCAGCGTCGACGACTATTTCACCCCAATGCCACCCGAGCCGCCTTCGCCGCAGCCCGAACCTGTTCCGGCGCTGTCCCGCCGGCGTGATTGCGACTCGCCACCGATCCTTCCAGCGTCAGATATTCGAACACATCTTCACCGATCAAATGCGCGACGTTCGGCAACTCCGAGCGCATTTCATCGAGCGTGAGGTCCGCCAGATCGCAGCCGCGATCCACGCAGATGCGCACGGCGAGCGCCACGGCTTCGTGTGCATCGCGGAAGGGCAGACCGCGCTTCACCAGGTAGTCCGCCAGATCCGTCGCCGTCGAAAATCCTTGCAGCGCCGCGGCGCGCATCGCGTCCGGCTTGACCGTGATACCCGAGGCCATCTCAGCGAAGATGCGCAGGGTGTCCGAAACGGTATCGACGGTATCGAACAGCGGTTCCTTGTCTTCCTGATTGTCCTTGTTGTAGGCGAGCGGCTGGCCCTTCATCAGCGTCAGCAACGACACCAGATTGCCGTTCACGCGTCCCGTCTTGCCGCGCGCCAGTTCGGGTACGTCGGGGTTTTTCTTCTGCGGCATGATCGACGAACCGGTGCAAAAGCGATCCGCCAGATCGATGAACCCGACCCGTGGGCTCATCCACAGCACGAGTTCTTCGGAGAAGCGCGACACGTGCGTCATGATCAGCGCAGCAGCCGCCGTGAATTCGATGGCGAAATCGCGATCGGAAACGGCATCGAGCGAATTGGCGCAGATGCCTTCGAAGCCGAGGGTCTTCGCAACGGCGTTGCGATCGATCGGATAGCTCGTTCCTGCCAGCGCCGCAGCGCCGAGCGGCAAGCGGTTCACGCGCTTGCGGCAATCGATCATGCGTTCGCTGTCACGCGTGAACATCTCCACATAGGCGAGCAAGTGATGCCCGAACGTCACCGGCTGCGCGACCTGCAAATGCGTGAAGCCCGGCATGATGGTTTCGGCGTTTTGCTCGGCGATATCGACCAGCGCCCGGCGCAGCTCGATCAGCAACGCGCCGATCCGGTCGATCTCGCCACGCAGCCAGAGACGGATATCGGTGGCGACCTGGTCGTTGCGCGAACGGCCAGTGTGCAGGCGTTTGCCGGCATCGCCGATAAGCGCCGTCAAGCGCGCCTCGATATTCAGATGCACGTCTTCAAGGTCGAGTTTCCACTCGAATTCGCCGCGCTCGATCTCACCCTGGATCTGCGTCATGCCTTTCTGGATGGCCTGGAAATCCGCATCGCCGATGATCTTCTGCGCGGCCAGCATGGCGGCGTGCGCAAGCGAGCCCTGGATATCGACGAGTGCGAGACGCTTGTCGAAGAACACCGATGACGTATAGCGCTTCACCAGATCGGACATTGGTTCGTTGAAGCGAGCCGACCAGGCTTCGCCTTTCTTGTGCAGTTGGGACGTCATAGTGATGTTCTTAAGAGGACAAAAACGCGGAATTGCCGATTTTACAGGCAATGACAAACCTGCAGCCATTTGCAAAGCCGTGAAAAGAAAAAGGGACGCCTCTCGACGCCCCTTTCAGATTAACTCATGGAAACTGCTTCAACCCTGTCAGGCTGCCGGAATGACCTTACCCGTATAAACCACCGGCCCGGTCGGACCATTCGGATTCGGCGATCCGCCAACCGGTTCGACGGAAACCGCCAGCACCGGATACGCGCTCACAGAAGCGGCCTTGAACTTTGCGGTTCCGCCGACCGGCAGCACGCCGAGCGATACCGGATGTCCTGCCTTCGGCAAACCCCAGAGCTGCATGGATTTATCGGAGGGATCGGACGATCCGCTCAGGCGCCGCACCGTCACTTCCGACGTCCGGTCATCCCACGTCACGAGCATGCGGGCGTTGGACTTTTCGTCGGCGAGTGTCGCCACATAGCCGATGCGCGGTTCCTGCGCCACTTGCGGAGCAGGCACACCATCGTCCAATCGTGCACGGCTGGATTCCGATGCAGTCATGCAGGCGCGTGTCGAGCTTGCCGCATGTTTTCAGCTGGCAGCCCAGCGCGGATTCGAGGAAGGCGTTTGCAACCATTTCTCGGCAGT
>NZ_JBSIPA010000156.1:0-13016 GCF_053574605.1 Caballeronia sp. M23-90
TGGTCGGCGAGCGTTGCATCGCCGCCGGTTGGCGGCGTGTTGCCGCTTGGCTGATACGGCGGCTGCATGGTGTTGATGGCGAAGAAGTCGGGCGTCAGGTTGCCCGAGTTCACGAACTTCGGAATGCCCGCGATCGCCGATGCCGGCGAAGCCGCCGTCACCTTCAACGACACACCATCTGCATTCACCGATGAAATCGACCCCGCCGCCACGCTCTTGTCCGCGTTCGGATAGATCGGCGTGCACGCGCAGACGAGCCACTGATGGTTCAGGAACGAGCCACCGAATGCGCCCATGAAGAAGTTGTCGGCGAGCGTGTATTGCTGCGCGATCTTGTAGAGCGGCAGCTTGTCGGCGTTGGTGTTGTAGTGACCCATGACAAACCCGCCCGAGTCGGCCCACGCGGCGAACTTGTCGTTCTTGCCACCGTTGATCTGCATCTGGTTTTCATAGAAACGGTGATACAGGTCGCGCGTGGTCAGCGACAACGGCGTGTTGAAACCCGCGGGGTCATCGATGGCAAACGGCGCGTTCGGCAAGTTCGCCGTCATGGCTTGCGTGACCGCGGGCGTGACGCCGGTTGCGGTCAGGCCATTCCAGATCGGCGGCAGTACCGGGAGCACGCTGCCGTCGCGATCGAGTTGCTGTGCGCTCGCGGCGGTTACCCCTTGCAGGCCGTTTGCGCCCGGGAAGCTGCCATAGAGGTTGTCGAAGCTGCGGTTTTCCGCGTAGATCACGACAATGTTCTTCACCGATGTCAGGTCGGCTTTCTTGTCGTCATTGCCGCCGCATGCGTACAGGCCGATTGCGATCGACGCCGTGAGGGGCACGGCGAGGACGAGTTTCTTGTTCATCGATAGGTCTCGGTCGTTGGGGAACCGGCGGAATGCACGTGTAAGTTTGCCGGTGCCGCAGTGTCCCAACTGGATTTGACAGGAACATTTAATATTGCTTTCATCAAGTAAGAATGTGTCAGGTTTCAGCGCAAATAACGAAGGGCATTTGTCATGTCACGCAAATGACATGCGATCGTCATACGCTTCGGTCTCTCTCTGAAGCCTTATGCACATGCCATCCATCGTTTCGTTGTCGCTGTCTCTTGCCGCCTTGTGTGTCTCCGCGATCGTTCTCACCGGTTGCGATTCGCATGCAGCATCTGCGGCGCCGCAAGCCGGGTCTTACAGCGCAAGCGAAGCGAAATCTCGCGCACAGGTCTTCGCACAGGTGAAGCTGATGACATCGGTGGGCGAGAAGATGTTCATGGATCCTTCACTGTCGGGATCTGGCAAGCTCGCGTGCGCGTCGTGTCATAGCCCGAGCCATGCGTTCGGACCGCCGAATGGGTTGTCCGTGCAACTGGGCGGCAGCGATATGCACCGGCCGGGATTTCGCGCGGTGCCGTCGCTTCGGTACCTGCAGTCCGTGCCGCAATTCACGCAGCATTTCCACGACTCGGACGACGAAGGCGACGAAAGCGTCGATGCCGGTCCGACCGGCGGGCTGACGTGGGACGGGCGCGTGGATCACGGTGCGGACCAGGCGCGCATACCGCTGACGTCATCGTTTGAGATGGGCAGCACGCCGGCGAAAGTCGTCGCGGCGGTCAAAGCCGCGCCCTATGCAGGCGAGTTCCGCGAGGCGTTCGGCGCAAATGTATTCGACAAGGACGACAAGGCATTCGATGCCATCCTGCGTTCCCTCGAAGCCTTCGAGCAGACGCCGCAGAAGTTCTATCCGTACACGAGCAAATTCGATGCGTTCCTTGCGGGCAAGTCGAAACTGAACGAAGCGGAGTTGCGCGGGCTGGAGCTCTTCAACGACGAAAAGAAAGGCAATTGCGCCGCGTGTCACATCAGCCAGCGCGCGAAAGACGGGTCGCCGCCGCAGTTCAGCGACTTCGGTCTGATTGCAGTTGGCGTGCCGCGCAATCGCGCGTTGCCAATCAACCGCGACCCGAAATTCTTCGATCTAGGCGCGTGCGGACCGGAGCGCCACGACCTGAAGGGTCAGTCGGAATATTGCGGCATCTTCAGGACGCCGTCGTTGCGCAACGTGGCGACGCGCAAGGCGTTTTTCCACAACGGCATTTATCACTCGCTCGATGAAGTCGTGCGCTTCTATGTCCAGCGCGATACCAATCCGGAGAAGTTCTATCCGGTTGCCCACGGCAAGGTGCAGAAGTTCGACGACTTGCCCAAACGCTACTGGTCGAACATCAATACGGAAGCGCCGTTCGATCGCAAGCCCGGCGATGCACCCGCGATGAACGAAGCCGAAATCAAGGACGTGGTCGCGTTCTTGAACACGCTCACCGATGGGTATGAAGCTGCCAATTGATCAAACCGCTGGCCTCAATGCATCGATAAACGCCCTGAGTTTCGCCTGCGACTGCGTGCGAACAGGAAAATAGAGGTAGAGGCCGTCGGTTGGCGGCGTGAAGGGCAAAAGCACTTGTTCCAGTTCGCCGCTCGCCAGTTCGCGGCTCACCTCGAAGTCGCCCATGTAAGCCAACCCGAGACCTTTGCGCGCGAAGTCGCCCAGGGTACTGCGGTCGTTGACGGTCAGCTTGCTGGGTATGTCCACGATGACCTTTCGGTCGTCGACCTGAAAATCCCATCTGTGTAGCGCGCCTGATCCGCCGAAGCGATATAGGAGCCCCTCGTGGTCCACAAGATCGTGCGGCGTTTGCGGCCGTCCCGCCCTGGCGAAATAGGCGGGGCTGCCGATTATCGACCATGTGATGTCCGGCGTCAGCCGGAGCGCGACCATGTCTTTGGCGAGTGCTTCGCCCAGGCGGATGCCCGCGTCGAAACCGCTTTCCACCAGATCGACGGCGGCTTCATCGAGCGTGAGATCGAGGTGGACGTCGGGATGCGTCAGCCGGAACCTTTCGATCATCGGTCCTATCAGCAGCGTGCATGCCGAGCGCGTCATGGTCACGCGCAACGTGCCGGACGCATTGTCGCGAAAGCCATTGAGCGCTTCGAAGGCGCCATCTATATCTTCCACCGCCGGACGCAGACGCTTGTAGAGCGCATCGCCCGCCTCGGTAAGGGCCACGTGGCGGGTCGTGCGCTGGAACAACGAAACGCCGTGACGCTGTTCGAGCACGCGGATCGATTTGCTGACTGCGGTCGCCGACACCTTCAGGCGCGCGCCCGCGACCGTGAAGCTCTTGTGCTCGGCGACGGCGAGAAACATCGTAACGCCGTCCAGAAAATCCTTGTCCACGCTGCCCTCCATTATGAACTTGCGGTTCAAGGCGAATGTACCGCGATCCCGTTTTTCGCGGGCAATCCGGCGCGTACGATTTGGCTAATGGAAACCGGTCTACGGCTTCCAATTCAATGAGGAGCAGGGAGATGACCGATCAAGCCAGCTATAAACGCGTTTGGTTCATCACGGGTGCGTCGCGTGGAATTGGCGCGGAGATCGCCGCCGCGGCGCTCGCCAATGGCGACGCCGTTGTGGCGACTGCGCGCAAGTCGAAGGCGATTACCGAGACGTTGGGCGAACAGGCGGCCCTCTTGCCGGTCGATCTCGACGTCACCAACGAGGCCGCCGCGCACGAAGCGGTCAAGCTCGCGACGGAGCGGTTCGGGCGGATCGATGTGCTCGTGAACAACGCGGGCTACGGCCTGGCCGGCGCGGTGGAGGAAGCGAGCGCGGCGGAAGTCCGCAGCATCTACGAGACCAACGTCATGGGTTTGCTCAATGTGACACGCGCCGTCTTGCCGATCATGCGCGGCCAACGCAACGGCCATGTGATCAATATTTCGTCGCTGGGCGGCTACCAGGTCGGCGCGGGCTTCGGCGTGTACGGGTCGACGAAATTCGCCGTAGAAGGTTTGTCCGAGTCGTTGCATGCAGAGCTCATGCCGCTGGGGATTCACGTCACGGTCGTCGAGCCGGGGTATTTCCGCACTGAGTTCCTGGATTCATCGTCGGCGGTGGAGTCGAAGAACGTGATCGATGATTACGCCGATACCGCCGGGAAGGTCCGCGCAACCGCGAAGGCCTACAACGGCAAGCAGCCTGGCGATCCAAAGCGCCTCGCGCTTGCAATGCTGACGCTCGTCCAGGCACAAACGCCGCCGCTCAGGTTGCAAATGGGCACGGACGCCGTGGCGCGCATCCGGGAAAAGAACGCCTTCGTTGAACGCGAGCTGCAGGCCTGGGAAAGTCTCGCACGGTCCACGGATTTCCCCGCCTGACGTTTGTTGGCCGCATTCCGCTCAGATAACCCCGATTTCTGCCGGAATGCACTACCATTCGAGTCCTCTCTGGAGGATAGGTGACAGATGGATCTCGACAAGATAGACCGCGCGATTCTGATCGCGTTGCAGGCCGACGGCCGGGCCACGAACGCAAGTCTCGCCGAGCGCGTCGGCTTGAGCGAAACGCCCTGCGCGCGGCGACTCAAGCGGCTCGAAGCGGATGGGTACATAGAAGGGTATCGCGCGGTCCTGTCGCGCTCGGCGCTGGGACTCGGGCTGGTCGCCTTCGTGCAAGTGCGTTTTAGCGTGCACGACCGCAAGTTGTCGGACCGGTTCGAGCGCGAGATTCAGGCGATTCCGCGGATTGTCGCGTGTAACAACGTTTCAGGCACTGCAGATTATCTGCTGCAAGTCGTGGCCCGTGATCTCGACGATTACGGCACCTTCATGCGCGACGTACTGCGCGTGTTGCCGGGGGTATCGGCGGTTGAATCCATGCTTTCATTGCGCGAGGTGAAGCGTTATGCCGGCTTGCCGTTGCTTTAGGGGTTCGCCGCGCCGTCCGCTTTATAAAAACGCGTCAGGTCGCCCTTGAGCGCATGCAGCGATGCATCGTCGAGATAGATCATGTGGCCTGTCGGGTAATACGCGCGCTGGATGTTCGGCCGCAAGGACTTGTCCAGTCCCATATGCGACAGGTCGTATTCGGTCTGGAAAAACGGCGTCGCGAGATCGAAGTAGCCATTGAGCGACAGCACGCGAAGGCGCGGGTTCTGCCGCATCGCTGCGGCAAGGTCGCCTGCCGCGTAAGGCTGCGACAACTGCTCGCCCCATGACGCACGATGCTTCCAGTTCCACTGCGACAACGCGTTGTCGTTGAATACGCGATACGCATCCGGCGCTTCGAAATGCAGGTCCTGCACGAGATGCTGATGCATCGCGGCGTCGAACGCGCTCGACACGCTGGTGACCGAAGCGTCGTAGTCGGGACGCTCGGCGGCGTCGTCATAGTCGATCCCTTCAAAGCGCGCGTCGTATCGTCCGAGACTGCGTGATTCCCCGCGCAGCAGTTGCTTGCGAAACCGCGATGGCCAGATTTCGAGCCGCGTCTCTTTCACATATTCGACGGTGAGGCCGGTGTAGCCGGCGACGCGCGCCGCGATTGCATCGCGCTCGGCATCGGGCAAGGCGTCGCCTTGAGCTAAAGCTTGCGCATAGGGGCCGGCGGCGAACGCGCGGACTTCATCGAGATACGTCTGCAAGTTGGGCGGCTTCGGCATGAGCTTGTCGTGATACCACGCGATGGCGGCGTATGTGGGCAAATAGCTCACGGCTTCCAGGTCGGTGCCAGGTGCGCGCGTGGCCGAGTTGAGCACCGACGACATCAGCACCACGCCGTTCAACGCAATGTTGCTCTGGCTCAACTTGTACGCAAGCATCGCGGCGCGCGCCGTGCCATACGATTCGCCCAGCAAATACTTCGGCGAGTTCCAGCGCTGGTTGACGCTCAGGTATCGCTCGATAAAACGCTCGAACGCGCCGAGGTCTTCGTCGACGCCCCAGAACTGCTTGCCGGTTGCATGGCCCACGATGCGTGAAAAGCCCGCGCCGGGGGCATCGATGAAAACCAGATCGGTGGTATCGATCAGACTGTCCGGGTTATCCGCGAGCACGTAGGGCGCGGGCGGCGTGATGTCCGGACTCGATGTATGCGCGCGTTTCGGTCCGAACGATCCCATCAGCAGGAACATGGTGCCCGCGCCGGGTCCGCCGTTGAACAGAAAGGTGATGGGGCGCGTGGCGGCGTGCTTTGGGTCCGACGTGTACGCCACATAAAAGATGCTGGCTTCGGCCTGACCCGCGTTGTTGCGCAAGAGCAGATTGCCGGCCGTGGCGGTGTAATCGATCTTCTTGCCGTCGAGCTTGATGGAGTGCTGCGTGACGGATTGTGCTTCGGGCGGGACGGGAATGGCGTTATCGGGTTTGGCGTCGCTCGACGGTGTGGCTTTGGCGGCGCGTGTGCGTTCGGGACGAAGCGTGTTTGCAGTCGGTCCCGACGCAGGCCGCGGAGTCGCCGCCTGCGCGGGCTCTTCACCCTGCACAACGCTTGCGGCTTCCTCCTGCGCCACAGCGTTACCTAGATTACTTGCCAGACCGATCACGATCAGGCCACGTACCAAGCTGCTGAAGCGAGCGCGCATCTTCGTCCCCGACGGTGTTTCGATCGATGTTACTGCGCGCTGATTACGATCGCATTCGCCTTCCGATGCAACACGAGCGTAGGTCTGCCCTTGTAGGTATCGCTGCGAACTTCCTCGAAAGCGCATTTGGCGGCAAGTGCCAATGACGCTTCATTCGCAGGCGAGATAATGCAGACCGTCTCTCCTTGCGGCCAGCGCGCATCCGACCACTGCAACGCAGCTTGCACGGCTTCGGTTCCATAGCCCCTTCCCTGCGCCGCCGAGGTCAGCATCCAGCCGGCCTCCGGGTTTGCATCGAACGATGAATCGATACCGCGCTTGTACTGCCCGAAGCCGACTTCGCCCAGGAACGCGCCGCTGTGTTTTTCGCTGACGACCCAATACCCAAAGCCCATCAGTGACCAATGCCCCGCGCTTCTGAGCAGCCGTGCCCATGCTTCTTCTTTTGTAAATGGAACGCCCGTGACATGGCGAACGACATCGATATCGGACCACATGGCGTGGATATCGTGGAAGTCGCTGTGTTGCGGAGGACGAAGAGTGAGACGGCTGGTTTCGAGAACAGGTGGCATAAGGTATTACGTTAAAGGATGGTTGGACGGCGAACGTACGGCGATCACGCCCGCTTCAAACGCTGCGGCTTGTCCATTGACGCAAGCTGCTCATCATGGGTTTCCCTGAGCATATCGACGAAATCCATGGTCAGGCGCGCCCTGGGCTGATGCGGCGGGAATAGCAGATACATCGGGAACATCACGGACGGCGTGAATGGCCGGATCGCAATATCCGGCCCTGCGAAGTCCTGCGCCACGAGGGGATGCGCGAGCGTCACACCCATTCCGCACCGGACCATCTCGCAGCAAATGGCGGCGTATTGCGCCTCGATCGCGAGCACGCGTTCGACGCCCGCACGCGTGAACGCCTCGTCCATCTGCGCGCGGGTGCCGTCGCCGTGACATAGCGAAACGAACGGTTCGCCTTCGAAATCCTTCGGCTTGAGCGACGTCTTCTTGGCCAGCCGATGTCCGGCCGGAAGCACGCACACCGCCGCGACCTTCGACAACAGCTCGACCTCGCAATTCGACGCCTCGCTCGAATAGATCGCAACGCCAAGATCGCAGAACTGCGAACTGGTCCAGTGATTGACCGTCCCCGACGTATTCACATGCAGCGATACGGTCACCTCCGGATACTTCGCCTGGAAGCGCTGGATCGCATGCGGCACGAGCGTCATGCCCGCCGATGGCATTGCTGCAATGCGCAATCGGCCAGTGCCGAGGTTCTTGATTTGCGCTGCAGCATTTGTCAGCCCTTGCAGGCCTACATACGCACGCTCCACTTCGCGGAAGAACGAATTCCCTTCGCTCGTTGGAATCAGCCGCACACCGCTGCGCAGGAACAACTGCAGCCCGGTTTCACGTTCGAGTTGCGTGATCAGGCGACTGATATTGGGCTGCGAAGTGAACAGCTCCTTGGCTGCGGCGGTCATGGAACCGGCGAGCATGACGGCACGGAACGCCTCGATATGCTTCAGATTCATTTCAGGCAACCCATATCATTGTTGTATGGGTAGCTATTTTATTCGTATTGGACGATATGCCCCGCGGCGAACAAAATAAATTCGTCCACCCTACATTCGTTGAACATCCGACCCTGCACCGTCTGGAGAAACCATGAAAGAACTGCAGCACGTCCGTCGCTCGTCGTCTTCCCGTTCCTCTCTGCGACAGTGCGCGCTTGCACTGGGCGTTGCAGGCGCAATCGGCGCATTCGGCGCGCCGCTCCTCGCGCAGGCCGAGACGACCCTGTATGTCGCGAACGTCGGGGGCTCGAACGAGACCATGTATCGGCAGAAAATCATTCCGCCGTTCGAGAAAGCGCATGACGTGAAGATCGTCTACGTGGCGGGCAACTCCAGCGATACGCTCGCCAAACTGCAGGCGCAAAAGGGTCATCAGCAGATCAACGTCGCCGTGATGGACGACGGCCCGATGTATCAGGCCATGCAGGCGGGTCTGTGCGGAAAGATCGATGAAGCACCGGTCATGAAGGACCTGTACCCGCTTTCGCGTCTTGGCCCGACGTCCGTGGGCGTGGGCATGGTGGCAACAGGCATCGGTTACAACGCGGACGCCTTCAAGAAGATGGGCCTGCCGGCACCGGACTCATGGAACGTCCTTACCGATAAACGCCTGAAGGGCAAGCTCGGTGTTCCTCCGATCACGAATACCTATGGGCTGCACACGCTCGTGATGCTGGCGCGCATGAATGGCGGCGGCGAGAAGAACATTGATCCGGGTTTCAACACGATCACAAAACAGGTCGCCCCCGATGTGCTTTCGTGGGCCCCCACGCCCGGCGAGATGGACGGCTTGATGCAAAGCGGCGATGTGATCCTCGCGCCGTATGGAAGCGGTCGTGCTGTCGCGTTGCAGAACACGGGCTTTCCGCTGAAGTTCTTCTATCCGAAAGAGGGCGGTGTAGCGCTGCAAGTCGCTGCATGCGCGGTCGCGGAAAATGCGCAACCTGCTTTGTCGCAGCAATTCATCCAGTATTTGCTGAGCCCGGAAGTGCAGACGATTCAGGCCCAGGCGATTGGTCTCGGCCCGGTCAACAAGACGGTGCAGTTGACGCCTGAAGTCGCGGCGCGCGTGCCTTATGGACCCGAACAGATCGCCAAACTGATCGCGGTCGACTGGACGACGATCAACCAGCATCGGACGGAATGGACGGATCGCTGGAATCGCACTGTCGAACGCTGAAATCAACCATAAGCAGACAAGAACCCCCATGAGCTTTCTGACACTCAAAGGCATCTCGAAGCGCTACGGCGACTTCACGGCAATCGAGCAGATTGACCTCGAAGTTGAACGCGGTGAGTTCTTGTCGTTGCTCGGTCCTTCCGGTTGCGGCAAGACCACGACTCTGCAGATGGTCGCAGGTTTCGTCACGCCGACCACCGGCACCATCATGCTCGATGGCCGCGACATCACGCACGAACGCCCCGAAAAACGCGGCATGGGTGTGGTCTTCCAGAGCTACGCGTTGTTCCCGCATATGACGGTGAACGGCAACGTGGGTTTCGGTCTCGAGATGCGCAACATGAAGCGCGCGGCGCGCGCCGAACGCGTGGCCGAAGCGCTGGAACTCGTGCGTCTTACCGGATTGGGCGGCCGATATCCGAAAGAGCTTTCAGGCGGACAACGGCAGCGCGTGGCAATTGCGCGCGCCCTTGCCATGCGGCCTGAACTACTGCTCCTCGATGAACCCATGTCCAACCTCGACGCCAAGCTGCGCGAGGAAATGCATATCGAATTGAGGGGAATCCAGAAGCGTCTCGGCATCACGACAATCCTCGTCACGCACGATCAGGTCGAAGCCATGACCATGAGCGACCGGATTGCGGTGATGCATCGCGGGACGATCGCCCAGTTGAGCACGCCGTTCGAGGCGTACGAGCGCCCGGAGACGCCGTTTGCATCGGCGTTTCTCGGCAAGACCAACTTGCTGCCAGGCGAAGTCCTGCGCCGCAATGGCCGATGCGCGGAAGTCGATGTCGCCGGCACCACGCTCAAGGTGCCGCACGAAGGCCGCCACGTGCAGGGCAAGGTGAATGTGTACATAAGGCCGGAGAAGGTGCACCTGGCAGTCGGTGGTGCAGAGATGCGCGCCACGGGCCGCATCACCACGCGCGTGTTTACCGGCAACCAATGGCTCTTGCTCATCGATACAGGTCTTGGACAGGTCAGCGTAGCGCAGCCGAACAACGGGGCGCCACCGCCGAATGAAGGCGAGCAAGTGGGCCTCATGTGGTCGGACGACGACTTGCGCGTGCTGCAAAAGGAGACACTCGATGGCCACGCTTGACGACGATCGCGCCGGCGCCGCGCCCTGGTTGCTGTCGGCACCTGCACTGCTTCTGTTCTGCGGCCTGCTGCTGGTGCCGCTGTTATTGACGTTCGTCTTGTCCTTCCACGTCTTCAGCGACACAGCGGGCACGCTCGCAACGTACACGTGGCGCAACTACTTCGAGGTAGTCACCGATCCGTATTACGCCGCGATCTTCGGCCGCACCGCAGCGCTCGCGTTCGCGGTGACGTTCTTTTGCATCGTGCTGGGCGTGCCGGAGACCATCGTGCTCGCGCGCATGAAACGGCCGTGGCAATCCATCTGCCTCTTGATCGTGCTCGGACCGTTGCTGATATCGGTGGTCGTTCGAACCCTGGGCTGGCAAATCCTGCTCGGCAACAACGGCGTATTGAACAACGTGCTTCAGGCGCTGCACATCACGTCCGAACCGATCCGGCTCGTCTTCACCATGACGGGCGTCATCATCGCGCTCACCCATGTACTCGTGCCGTTCATGGTGATGTCCGTGTGGGCCACGCTGCAGAAACTCGACCCGCAAGTGGAGTGGGCCGGCCGTTCCATGGGGGCGTCGCCGTTTCGCGTCTTCCGCCGCGTGCTGTTGCCGCAGATCCTGCCCGGCATCTTGTCGGGCTCGATCATCGTGTTCGCGTTGTCAGCGTCCGCGTTCGCAACGCCTGCGCTGATCGGCGGACGGCGGCTGAAAGTGGTCGCAACCGCCGCTTACGACGAATTCCTCGGCACGCTGAACTGGCCGCTGGGCGCGACCATCGCGGTGTTGTTGCTGATTGCGAACGTGGCGATCGTGATGGGCTGCAGCCGGCTCGCCGAGCGCCGCTTCAAACACATCTTCGATTGAACCCGGAGACGTCATGAAACAAAACGGATTCCTCGGTCTGCTGTTCAACGCGCTGTTCCTGACGTTTATCGCGGCGCCGCTGGTCGTGGTGATCGCGGTTGCGTTCACCGACAAAGGCTTCATCTCGCTGCCCTTCGATGGCGCGTCGCTGCGCTGGTTCAAGGCGATCCTCGAGAACGATCAGATCCTCGATGCATTCCTGCTTTCGTTGAAACTGGCGCTGGTTGCATCGACCATTGGCGTGGCGCTTGCCGTCCCGGCGGCGCTCGCGATCGCGCGTTATCGCTTTCCCGGACGCGGCGCGCTCACCGGCTTTTTTCTCTCGCCGATGATGATCCCGGCCGTCGTGCTCGGTATCGCATTCCTGCGGTTCCTGAGCCTGCTCGGGCTCGGCGGCTCGTTCTGGGCGCTGTGCGCGACGCACGTGATCATCGTGTTGCCGTATGCGTTGCGGCTCGCGTTGTCGTCGGCTATCGGGCTCGACCGCGATGCCGAGCGCGCAGCGTTGTCGTGCGGGGCAAGCCGCTTTACCGCATTTCGCCGCGTCGTCCTGCCGATGATCCGCACCGGCGTTGCAGGCGGATGGGTGCTGTCGTTCATCCAGAGTTTCGATGAGCTCACCATGACCATCTTCGTTGCAACGCCCGGCACGACTACGCTACCGGTTGCAATGTACAACCAGATTGCGCAGACGATCGATCCGCTGGTCGCATCGGTATCGACCGTGATGATCGTTGGAACGGTCATCCTGATGCTCGTGCTGGACCGCATGGTCGGTCTGGACCGCGTCCTGATAGGAGAAACACGATGAAAGGCAATGCAGTCGACAGTCCCGACGTGCTGGTGGTCGGCGGCGGGCTGGTGGGGACCGCGGTGGCCTACGGGCTCGCGTGCGAGGGGATGAAAGTGACGGTCCTGGATCAGGGCGATGGCGGCTTTCGTGCATCCCGCGGCAATTTCGGGCTCGTCTGGGTGCAGGGCAAAGGCTACGGCCTGTCGCCTTACGCACGGTGGTCGCGCAGTTCATCGCAACTATGGCCGGGGCTTGCGAAGTCGCTGCTCGAAGAGACGGGGATCGACGTATCGCTGAAACAGCCGGGCGGTTTTCACCTCTGTTTTTCCGACGATGAACTCGCTGAGCGCGAGAAACGCTTGTCCACGTTGCAAGCCGAGCTTGGCGGCGATTATCCGTTTCAGTTGCTCGATGCAAAGGAGTTGCGCGAACGCCTGCCGGCGGTCGGTCCTGAAGTGATCGGCGCGAGCTACACGCCCATGGACGGCCACGTGAATCCGCTCAAGCTCCTGCGCGCGCTTCACGAAGCGATGCAGCGGCGAGGCGTGAAGCTCGTGAGCGGCGAGGAGATCGGACGGATCGTTCCGGATAAAGGCGGGTTCGCCGTGCATGGCAAGAGCGCCGTGTGGCGCGCGCCGCGTGTGGTGTTGTCGGCGGGTCTTGGTAACCGTGCGCTGAGTACGCAGGTTGGTTTGCACGCACCGGTCGCGCCGAATCGCGGCCAGGTTCTGGTGAGCGAACGCGTCGCACCGTTTCTGCATTATCCGACCATCAACGTGCGCCAGACCGACGAAGGTTCGGTGCAATTCGGGGACTCCATGGAAGAGGTCGGATACAACGACTTCACCACCACCGATGTGCTGTCGACCATCGCGCGTCGCGGCGTGCGCAGTTTTCCCATGCTCAAGAACGTGCGGCTGGTACGCACATGGGCTGCGTTGCGTGTCTACAGTCCCGATGGTTTTCCAATCTACGAGCAATCGTTGCAGTATCCCGACGCGTTTCGCGTGCGCGGCGGCCAGCGTGACGCCGCTGTGGCAGGTCACGACAAACGCGCCGGGATACTGCAACGATTGCTA
>NZ_JBSIPA010000157.1:0-12939 GCF_053574605.1 Caballeronia sp. M23-90
TTCACGTGCATTGGCCCGGGCAATTCGCCGCGAACCTTGCAGCCGCGCTCCACGCATGCAGCCATCACGCGCCAGATTGCGAGCAGACCTTCGCGGACTTCGCTTTCCGATCGCGATGCACATTCGTTCAACATCGTCACTTCAGCAATCGACAAACCCGTCTCGCGGCACACGCGCATCAGGTCGTCGCCGGTGCGAAACGGATGCGGAACTTCGCCGCCCGATTGCACGCCGTTCACGCGCGTTCCTTCGCGGTTGATCACAAAGCCGCCGCCGACCGAGTAGTACTCTTTCTCGACGACCAACTGGCCGTTTTCATCGAAGGCCTGAAAGCGCATGCCGTTCGGATGCACGACGCTCGAGCCCGGCGCGCCCGGCATCAGCTTGCGGAAAAACCCGAGGTGGTCGCGTTCATCGAACTTCACTTCATGCTTGCCGAGCAGCATCAGCGTCTTGCACTCGCGGATCGCCCGCAGACGCGGTTCGATCGCATCCGGATCGATCGAGTCGGGGAGATAACCTTCGAGTCCGAGAAGCACGGCCTTGTCGGTGCCATGACCCTTGCCCGTTGCGCCCAGTGAACCGAACAGATCCACCCGCACGCGCCGCACGAACGCCAGAAGATTTGCGTCTTCAATATGCGATGCAAACCTGCACGCCGCGATCATCGGGCCGACCGTATGCGAACTCGACGGACCAATGCCGATCTTGAACAGATCGAAGACGCTGACATTCATGGCTTGCCTTGAAAGTGGAATGCGTGGGAATCACCAGGTAGCCATTGCACCGCACGTGAATTTCCGCCGATAGAACAAAAACGGCATGCACGTGGGACGGCGACGTCAGCGTGCCAAGTCAGTTTGATGACGCCGCGCGATCAGGCGTATTTGCGATATTCAACGGCGGAAACTGGCAAGTGAAAACATATCCACGATGGTGGTGGCACGTCACATGCTGAACAAGGGTTTGAGCAAGCAAGTGAGCGTCCGCTTGTTCGAAGTCACACGATCCATGGACGTCTCCAGTCTTACAGAAAGGAATACAGGCATGAAGCACTTCTCAATGGCATGCGCGATCGGCGCCGTACTTTGCGTTTCCAGCACGGCATTCGCCCAAAACAATCCGCCGAGCTCGGCCACCGGCTTACAAGCGGGTGACAATGCCCAGACCACCAACCAGGCCGCTGGCACGGGCACGACCGGCACCACGCACCACAAGTCGATGAAGCACAAGAGCTCCTCGTCGATGGGCAAGAGCAACACGCCCGGCATGGGTACGGCAACCCCGAGCGGTCCCGCCGCTCCCGTGACGGCAAGCGGCTCGGGTTCGTAAGCCATGCGCTGGCGGGGAATGCCGGGCCGGCGCTCCCTTGCCTGCTAGCAGGGTTTTTACTGAGATTTCGTGAAGCCGGGACAGCGACGAGGATTGCGATATTGACGACGTAGGCAGCAATACAACACTTTCGCAGCAGGCGTTCTCGACCATTTCGGGTTGAGGAATCGCTGAGCTACACTGTGTCGGCGTTTTGCAATACGCACGTCAACCCCTCGTCAAACTCTCGCTATCAGGTTCGCCTCATGAACAATCTTCTGAAGAAATTCCTTGCAGTTCTGATCGTTGCTGCAGTGGCTGCGCCGGCTGTTTCGTACGCAAAGCCGCATCATCATCACAAGTTTCCGAAAGCCAAGCACGTTACGCACACGGCTCATTAAGTTCTCCGGGACGGTCAATAGCTTGTGGCGGGAGTGGTTGGCCAGCCAGGGGTTATCAAAGACGGCTTGCTCTTGACCGGGCAAGCCGTTTTCTATTGGGCGATTCGAAATTTCAAAGCACTTAATGTCAGTGATATGCTGGCCCATTATCGCGTCGCGTTTCTTGAATCCGCATTCCCTGATTTCGGTTTTACATCTACGGCAAGCGCATGAATCCCGCTGACCTCCTTCCCGCCCAGTCGCCCGATACGGCGGCCAAACAGCGCATTCGCTTTGGCATTGTGCTGTTGCCGAATTTCACGCTGACGGCCTTTTCCGGCTTCGTCGATTTATTGCGTCTTTCCGCCGACGAAGGCGATTTCAGCAAGCCGGTCAGGTGCTCGTGGAGCGTGATAGGCGAAACGCTTGCACCGGTGCGTGCGAGTTGCGGCATTCAGATCACGCCCTGGGAAACATTCGACAAAGCCGAGTCATTCGACTACGTAGTGGTCGTGGGCGGCCTGCTGCATTCAGGCGCGGGCGCAAACGACGCCACGCTGCAATTCATCCGCCGCGCCGCGACCACCAACGCCACGCTCGTCGGCATTTGCACGGGCGTGTTCTCCCTGATGCGCGCGGGCGTGCTGGACGGTTATCGAATTTGCGTAAGCTGGTTTCATTACTGGGATTTCGTGGAACGTTTTCCCGGCGTGAACGAAGAAATGCTGGTCGCGGACCGGTTATTCGTCATGGATCACCGGCGCATCACGTGCTCGGGCGGACGTGCATCGATCGATGTTGCCGCTGCAATCCTGCTGCGTCATTTCGAAGCTGCGACAGTGCAAAAGGCGCTGCGCATCTTGCTTGTCGACGACATGCAAAAAGGCAACGCGCCGCAACCGCATCCGCCGGGCCTGGCGCCCGCGACGCATCCGAAAGTAAAGCGCGCAATCTTGCTGATGGAACAGCACGTGGGACGCTCACTGACGCTCGATGAACTTGCGCACAAACTGGATCTATCGACGCGGCAACTGGAAAGGTTGTTCAAGGCCGAAACGGGCAAGGCGCCACAGGCTTACGCCAAGCAAGTGAGGTTGCGCACAGCCGCCTGGTTGCTGACCAGCTCCGACAAAACCGTTGCCGATATTGCCTCGAGTTGCGGATTTTCCGATGCTTCGCACCTGGGCCGCGAATTCAGGAAGCAGTTCGGGCTTGCGCCAATGATGTATCGCGAGCAACGCGGCTCGGCCGCGCCCGAAGACGCGGCGAGCGTCGCAACGCTCGAACTTGCCGCGGATTTCGATGAAACATTTCCAGGGCGCGCGCGAGCTATCTAGTACCGATTCACCCGCGCGACTTAAGCTTACTGCGATACGTAGGTCTTGACCGCCGCCAGCCCGTCCTTGCCATCGAACGTCTTCACCCCCGCCAGCCATTTATCCAGCACCGCCGGGTTCGCCTTCAACCAATCCTTGGCCGCCTTGTTCGGATCGGTCTTGTTCATGATCGGCGTCATCACATGATTTTCTATATCTGTGGAGAACTTCAGGTTATCGACGAGATGAGCGACGTTCGGGCATCGCGCGGCATAATCCGGCGGAGTGACCGTCAGCACTTTTGCTTCGCCGTAATTCGCGCCGAACACGTCGTCGCCACCGCTCAGATAATCGATCTTCATCGATACATTCATCGGGTGCGGTTCCCATCCCAGGAACACAATCCACTTCTTCTCGCGAATCGCCCGGCCCACTTCGACCAGCATGCCGGCTTCGCTTGACTCGACCATCTTGAACTTGCCCAGGCCATACTGATTCGAGTCGATCATTTTCTTGATCAACGCGTTGCCATCGTTACCTGGTTCAATGCCATAGATCTTGCCATCGAGCTTGTCGAAGTTCTTGGCGATATCGCTGAAGGACTTCAGGCCGCCCTGGTACGCGTAATCGGGAACTGCGAGCGTGTATTTCGCGCCCGTCAGGTTGGGCGCGGGCAGGACTTTGATCTGGTTTGCCTTCTGGAACGGCTGGACAATCGGGTCCATCGTCGGTGACCAGTAACCGAGGAATACATCGATCTGCTTGTTCTTGATACCCGCAAACGTAATCGGCACGGAAGCGATCGTCTTTGTCGGCTTGTATCCGAGACCCTGCAGCACAGTGGTCGCGAGTCCCGTGGTCGCGGCAATATCGGTCCAGCCGACATCGGCGAAACGCACGTTCTGGCACGCCGCCGCGTCGGCCGCAAACGCGCCGCCGGACATCGTGACATTCATTAAAACCGCAAGCGCGCACGACGACGCAATTCCGTGAAGTTTCATATTTCTCCCTATGTGGAAACTGCAGACACGACAATGCCGCGCCAGACACGGCGCGTCACGTTTAAAACTGATCTTTAAGCCGATTGCCTGCGCTCGATACTCGGCGCATGGCCAAATTGCGCGCGATATGCCTTGCTGAAATGACAAGGCGAGTGGAAACCGCAAATGGCGGTAACGCGCGAAATGGAGGCATCGCTATTACGCAATAACTCGCGCGCACGCCGCAGGCGCAGCGTGAGGTAATAGTGCGTTGGCGATACGCTCAGGAACATCTTGAACATGCGCTGCAAATGCCGCTGCGAGAGCTTCACGAGCCGCGCAAGTTCTTCCAGGGAAAGGGGCTCTTCAATATTGGCTTCCATCAGCCGCACGACTTCGATCAGCTCGGCGCGCGAGAAACCAACACGGGCGTCCACCGGGATGTGTTGATGATCGGTCGTGCCGCGAATCCGTTCAACGATGAATTGCTCGGACACCTGCGCCGCATGCGCCTGCCCAAGCCTCATGCCGACAAGATTCAGCATCAGGTCGAGCGGCGCGGTGCCGCCCGTGCACGTCACGCGGTCCCGGTCGATGACAAAGATTTCATCGGCGAAACGCACATGAGGATAGCTCTTGTGCAGCGGCGACATATCTTCCCAATGCACGGTGCATCTGTAGCCATCGAGCAGATTGGCCGCCAGCAATGCATATGCGCCCGTGCATATGCCGCCTAGCGGTATGCCTTGCTGTGCGACCTGCTGCAGCAACGCAATCACGTCGTCGTTCACGTAATCGCGGACATGCCAGCCCGCACACACGATCAATACATCCGGCATGCCCGCTTCGGCAAGCGTCCTCGTCGGCTTCACCGTGATGCCGTTGCTTGCACGCGCCGGTTCGCCATCAGGCGTGATCACCGACCATGTGTAGTGCTCCGTGCGTCCAACATAGTTAGCCATCCGTAATACTTCGATAGCGCTCGTAAAGGCGATCATCGAAAAATTCGGCAGCGTCAAAAACCCGAAGTGCGACAGCTTCGATAACGGCGAGTCAGACGGTTGACTCGCTGGATGAATCCGGTCCGGCACCATCGCGTCTCGCTTCATCGGGTTTTTATCCTTGGCTGATTTGACCGCGTGCCCTGCAAAAAACTCAACTTTGTTGCGCAGCCGGCGTGCGCCGCACACGCATGACACTGCGAATTCCTGACAGCAGCGGTGCGCGCGCCATACCCGGCGAACGGCCGAAGCTTTCCGTAATGCGGTCCAGGATGATCGCAAGCAACACCACCGACAAGCCGCTTTCAAACCCGAGCCCGATATCGAGCCGCTGAATACTTGCGAGCACGTCGTTGCCGAGACCACCGGCGCCGACCATGGACGCGATGATCACCATGGACAAAGCCATCATGATGGTCTGGTTCACGCCGGTCATGATGGACGGCAACGCGTTCGGGAACTGCACCTTGTAAAGCAATTGCCAAGGCGTGCATCCGAACGCCTGACCCGCTTCCACGATCTCGCGATTCACGTGCTTGATCCCGAGCGATGTGAGACGCACGGCGGGCGGCATGGCGAAGATGACCGTGGACAGGATGCCTGGAACGCGGCCGAGGCCGAACAGCATGGCAGCCGGAATCAGGTACACGAACGCGGGCATGGTCTGCATCAGGTCGAGCACCGGACGCACGATGGTCTCGATGGTCCTGCTCTTCGCCGTCCAGATGCCGAGCGGAATGCCAAGCAACAAGCTGATCAAGGTCGCCGACAGCGTCAGGCCAAGGGTGATCACCATCTCGTCCCAGAAGCCGGTTGCATAGATCAGCAGCAGGGACAACAACACGAAGAGCGCAAAGCGCCAGCCGACCCGCCATAAGCCGATGCCGACAAAGATCGCCATCATCAGCCACATCGGGATGGCTTGCAGCCCGTGTTCGACCATCGCTGCGAAGCTCTCGATAACCCGGCCGATCGCATCGAAGGTTTTTGCATCGTGGTCGAGCAGATATTTGACGCCGTGATCGACCCAACTGCCGAGCGGAATAATTTCAGACATGGGAGCCTCTATGTCGAGTCAGAGCCTTGAGGACGTTCGTCTTGTTGACCGAACCACAATACGATCCGTCCGCGTCGACCACCGGCAGCGGTGCGCGGCTTGCGACCACGCGGCTGACCACCACATCGAGCGGCGTCGTGCGTTGAATGCATTCAATGACGTTGATTTCCGGCGATGCCTGTCCCACCGAATCGCGGCACACGAAACCGCGGATCTTGCGTTCCTGGTCCATCACGAACGCGTAGTCGGCGCTGCCGTTGAGCGCTTGCGAGACGCTCGATGCATCGATCTGCGAGCCGTGTCTCATCAACGGCACGACATCGGTCTGCATGAGATCGCCGGCCGTCAGATAACGGCTTGTGTCGATACCGTCGAAGAACGCGCGCACATAGTCGTCGGCGGGATTCGAAATGATTTCCTGCGGCGTGCCGATCTGGACCACGCGGCCGCCTTCCATGATCGCGATGCGCGTGCCGATGCGCAGCGCCTCTTCAAGATCGTGCGACACGAACATGATCGTGCGCTGCTGTTCGCGCTGCAGATCGAGCAGCACGTTCTGCATTTCCTTGCGCTTGAGCGGATCGAGTGCGGAGAACGCCTCGTCCATGATCATCAGCGACGGGTTCACGGCCAGCGCCCGTGCAAGACCCACGCGCTGCTGCATGCCGCCCGACAACTGCGCGGGCAGCTTCTGCGCAAACGGCGCAAGACCCACTTGTTCGAGCACGCCCATCGCGCGTTTTTCGCGTTCCTTGCGTCCGATCCCCGCCACTTCCAGTCCGAACGCCGCATTCGATAAAACCGTGCGTTGCGGCATCAGCGCGAACGACTGGAACACCATGCTCATGTCCTTGCGCCTGAGCGATGTCAGCTCCGAGCGCGGGACAGACGCCACATCGCGACCGTCGATAAGGACCTTACCCACGGTTGGCTCGACCAGCCGGTTGATCAGCCGGATCAGCGTCGACTTGCCGGAACCCGACAAGCCCATCAGCACGAAAATCTCGCCCTCGCGTACGTCGAAGGACACGTTGTGGACGCCGACAATCTGGCCGGTCCTGGCAAAGACCTCTTCTTTCGTTGCGCCGCCGGCAAGCATGTCGATCGCCTGCTTCGGGCTCGTACCGAAGACCTTGCACAGGTTTTCGACCACGACCTTTTCGGATTTCATCGAACGCTCTCCTGGTTGGCGGACGTGCGTCCGCGCTCTGCATACATAGTTGCCAGAAAAAAGTGCGGGTTGCCGACTATTTCCGACGCTCACATGTGGAAATACGACACCTCGATTTGCTTTTTTTCGACGAAAAAAAGACGGAGCCTTGTTGGGAAAGGGTTTGCGCGCGATCGAGAGCGATTTTGTGGGGTTTTTCGGATGTCGCGCCAGAGCAAGTGGCCGCGCTTTTCTTCGAATTTCAGGCAGCTTTCAGCCTTCTCCCGAGACCCGGAAGCATTGCGAACAGTCGTTTCAGGTCAAGAATGCCGCCTCGCTGCCGTTAACCCTTCATATTCCCTACATGTATCTCAGAAATCACTATGTCGAAATTCAACCTCCGCCGGGCAAGTGCCGGTGCGAAGTTCGCTGTTCTTGCGTGCGTTCTTGCGGCCATGGTCGTCGCCGGTTTCACCATTGCGGTCACCCATTCGGCCGGCGAGGAGATCGATGCCCAGGCGCTCGACCGCATGGACGACGATAACCGTGCAATCGGCACGATGATCCGTCTCTACGACAAAGCCGTCACCGCAGAAGTCGAACGCGCCATGACGCTGTTTTCGAGCTTCCTCCCGACGGATTTTGCGCTGGACGAAGCGCAAAAGGTCGATATCGGCGGACTGGCGACGCCGACATTTAAAGCCGGCGACAAGCCGATGAACCTCGATTTCTCGATTCCCGATCAGTTCCTCGAACGCAGCGGCGCGATTGCGACCGTGTTTGCGCGAAGCGGCGACGATTTCGTGCGCGTGACGACCTCGCTGAAAAAACAGGATGGCGAGCGCGCGATCGGGACGCTGCTCGACCGCAAGAGCCCGGCATATGCGCTCATCGTGGGCGGCAAGCGATTTACCGGCATGGCGTCGCTGTTCGGCAAGCAGTACATCACCGAGTACAAACCCGTCGCCGATGCATCGGGCCGCGTGATCGGCGCGTTGTTCGTGGGCGTGGACATTACGGCGGAGATCGCCACGCTGCAGCAGAACATTCGCGATCTGAAGGTCGGCGAGAACGGCTACTTCTTTGTCATCGATGCATCGAGCGGGCCGAATCGCGGCAAGCTTCTGGTGCATCCGGGCTTAGGCGACTCGACCGGCACGGCGCTCCAGACAGCCGATGAACGCATCGCGCCGTTCAAGCAGATGCTGGACGCAAAAGAAGGCCGCCTTTCCTTCGATGCCCCTTCCACGCCCGAGCTTGCGAACCCGCAAGTGCATGGCGGCGCGAAGGAGATCGTGTTTCGCTCAGTGCCCGAATGGCAATGGGTGATCGGCGGAATTGCGTATCGCGATGAACTTCTCGCGGATATGCGAGCCATGCGCCATCGTTTCCTGGTGCTGGGGTTGCTCGTGATCGCCGGGTTGGTCGCCGTGCTGCTTTTTGCCGTGCGCAAGCTCGTGACGCAACCGCTGGAACACGTCACGCACGCGTGCGAACAGATCGCCGCGGGCGATCTCAGCGTGCGCCTCGCCACCACGCGCGAAGACGACGTCGGCCGGTTGATGATCGCAATCGATGGCATCGCGACGGGCCTGGCGCGTATCGTCACGCAAGTGCGCAGTGCATCGGCAGACATGTCGGATGGCACCGGACGGATCGCGGCCGGCAGCAGCGACATCTCGCAGCGCATCGCGACGCAGGCCAGCAGTCTCGAGGAGACGGCCGCGAGCATGGAACAGATCACATCGACAGTGCAGCAAAACGCCGCCAATACGGCGCAGGCGGATCAACTGGTGGCATCGGCAAGCGAAGCGGCACGTGAGGGCGGCGAAGCGGTGAGCCGCGTCGTCACCACGATGAGCGCAATCGATGCATCAGCGCGCAAGATCTCGGACATCACCTCCGTGATCGAAGGCATTGCGTTCCAGACGAACATCCTGGCGTTGAACGCGGCCGTCGAAGCGGCGCGCGCCGGCGAACACGGCAGGGGATTTGCTGTCGTGGCGTCCGAAGTGCGCGGCCTTGCGCAACGCAGCGCTGCCGCCGTGAAGGAGATCGAGGGGTTGATCGCGGAATCGGTCGGCCGGGTCGCCGATGGTTACCGGATCGCCGAAGAAGCGCGCGGCACGATGACCGGAATCGTGGAACGCGTCGCGCGGGTGAACGCGATCATCGGTGAAATCAGCGTGGCGTCGCGCGAGCAATCGAGCGGTATCGAGCAGGTGAATCTCGCGGTCGCGCAGATCGGCGAAGCGACGCAGCAGAATGCGGCGCTGGTCGGCGAAGCGGAACAGTCAACCGCTGAACTGCTCGAACATGCGATAGCGCTCAACCGCGCGGTGAGCGTGTTCCGGGTCTGATCAACCTACGACGTCGGCCGGATCATCTCGAACATCTCGCCAATTGCGGCGTAGTCCCCGCGATATCCCGCCCGCATGATTGGCTGCGCGGCGGCGGTATCGAAGATGCCGTCCTTCAGGAACTCACGGCGGATATGCACGCCGACCACCTGGCCGAGCGCGAGCCAGTTGTTCATTGGCGTGCCGTCCAGCGCTTTCAGCCGGACGATCTGCAGAAGCTTGCATTCGAGCGCCGCCGGAGACTCCGCCACGTGCGGCACGTTCACATTCACGCCCGGCGCCTTGGTCAGCCCGGCGAGTTCAAATTCATCGACCTCATGCGCGACCGGCGCGGATGTCTTGTTCATCTGCTCGGCGAGCGGCCTGCTCGACAGGTTCCACACGAACTCGCCGGTTTCCTCGATGTTCGTGATGCTGTCCTTGTACCCTTCGCTCGAGAACCCGATGATGTACGGGAACGTCGCGAACGCGCCAAAAAAGCTGTACGGCGCGAGGTTGACGCGGCCGTTCGGATCCCGGCTTGATATCCACCCGATCACCCGCGGCGCAACGATCGCCTTGAACGGATCGTGTCGAAGCTGATGTCCTTCGTCGGGGTGGTAGAAATGTGTGCCGGAGGTATTGCTGCTGTCATTCATGATTCTTCCTGGTCTGCTTTGCCGTGTGATGGATCAGCCGTTTGCGCCCCGCCTTCACGCGCGCGTGGTGTGCATCGTCCCAATCATAAAAGCCCTGCCCGCTGCGCACGCCCACGTGACCGTTTTCCACGCGCTCGCGCATCAGCTGCAGGACGTCTTCATCCTTCGCAAGTTCGGGCATCAAATGCAAGCCGATGTCGAGCAGCGTGTCGAGCCCGCCCAGATCCGCGCTTTCCAGCGGTCCGACCATGCCGTAACGCCGGCCGAGCGACGCTTTCATCACGGCATCGACAACTTCCGGGGTCGCCGCGCCCGACCTCACGATAGCCAGCGCCTCTCGCAACACGGCAAACTGCAGCCGGTTGCCAACGAAGCCCGGAATAGCCTTTGTCAGCACAACGGGTTCCATGCCGATGGCCGTCATCAAATCTGCCGTGCGGCGTGTGACCTCGGGATCGGTTTCTGTACCCGGTACGACTTCAACGAGCGGGATGGTATGCGGTGGATTCCAGAAATGCGCAATCACGAACCGAGCCTTGTTTTCCAGCACTTGCGCGAGAAGATCGGGCGGAAAACCGCTGGTATTGCTGGCAAAGATGGCGTCGTCGCGCAGTAACGGTTCGAGCGCCCTATAGGTCCGGTTTTTCAGTTCGAGCAATTCGGGAATCGCTTCCACGATAAACCCCGCCGTCGCCACACGTTCGAGCTTGTCCGTGGTTTCAATGCGCCCGAGGACAACCGCTTTATCGTCCGCATGGAAAACGCCGGCGTCGATCAGTTCGTCAAGGATTGCCTCTGCTTTTGCCTGCACCGACGCCAGCCGCGCGGCATCGATGTCATGAACGATGGTCGGGTAACCGTGCAGCGCCGCCTGTGTTGCAATGCCAACGCCCATGAGGCCACTGCCCACCACGCCGATAGTGATCTGATTCAATTTCTCTCCGCTGTTTTTAAGCCGATCATTCAACCCTTGCCGGCTAGGATAGCGTAGCGGCCTGAAACCCGCGCCTCGGCCAAACGGCCGTGACGTGCATCGGAGCGGCAAATCCAGGGCGAAAAAAAACCGGCGGCCTTTTCAGGAAGCCGGCTTTTGCCGTGCATCTCGGTCTGATCTCAGCCCGTGAGATCAGTCATGGTGGCGGTCATCATGCGGCGGGTGGTGCGGACCCTGATCGTGCGGGTGATGGCGCATCCATTCGTCGCGCTGCCAATACCGATGACCGTCCCAATAGCGGTCGCCGTGCCAGCCGAGGTTGATCACCACGGCGGTCTTCATCATGTGGGGCTCGCCGTAGGTTTGCTGCATGGCCGGTCCGTGAATCATGCCGTTGTCGACCTGAGCAAATGCCGCCGTGCCCGTCATTAACGCGCCGCCGGCAAGCAAGGCAGCGATGATCGTGCGTGATGTTTTCATGACTATTCTCCTTTTTAGCTTCTCACAAGACGCGCGGTGAACGTGGGGATGTGTTGTGCCAGTGCCGCGTCGTTAAAACCACTTTAGCCACGCCGCAGATTGCACGACGTGAGGGCTTGTAAGTGTTCGTATCAACGGAAAGAACAGTCCGAGCTTGGTCGTAAAGTTTGCAAGCTGTTGATTGAATTGACTTTCAGGACGTATATACGGCGGCGGGCCACTGTTTTTTTGGCGCAGCGTGTAAGCAACGAAAATATGAAACCACGTTTTTCGTACGACATATTACGGAACGATTTCAGTAACCTGATCCGTTATGTGGTTGTAATCGACGGCGTGAATCAGGCCTCGTCCAAGCGAGTATGGGAAATCGATACGGTGGGGAAAGCGAAACGGAAAGCGCACGAAGCAACGCCGATGAAGCGGGGAATTTGTGACGATGGCCGCGGAGACAACCAGGCTATCGGTAAAACGTTTCCAAGCTAGAAAAACTACATCATTTAAACTCTAAGAAAACAGGCGGACCGCACTACGAAAATTTCATGTCAAGCAAAAAACAACGGCATGATCAAATTTCGACGCGGTCCGCGCTGCTTTCGCGACAGCTCACAGACGAATACCGAAAACGGTGCCACGTGCCTTGCGAACGCGCTCAGCTTCGGCTTGGCGGGCTTGGTACGAATAGTCCGAGTCCATCGGAAGATGCGGCGATTCAAACAGCGATGCGATTTTTTGCAGCAGTGCGAAGAGGTAGCTCATGTCAAACTCCGGTTGGTTGGTTCAGGGTTATCCCTTAGGCATGATTATAGGGTTTTCACTGACGGATTCCTAGCGCAACGCAACATTTTCTTCGTAGTTTTTCTACATCAATGCGTTTTAGCAACGACAGAGTAGTATCAAGACCGCAAAAACAGTAAGGGTTACCGGATTGTTGCGGCTGGGTTTCCTACACGGATGGATTCAACGCAGGAAAGTGTAAGCCGCGAGAGTGGCGGCCCGAGTCCTAGTCAACCCGCGGTGAGCTTTTTCGGGAGCCGGTGTGCGGTTCCGTGTTCGAGGGATCGGCTGACGCCAGCGGCAATTCGCCGTTGGCGGGGGCTTCGGGTTGACTACAACCGGCAGTATCGTCCTCTCTTGCTTCGTGCCGCGTCGCGCGTATCGATGCCAAGTGCTCTTGCGCGTCTTCCATCGACGAGACAGCCTCCACCGCCGCCATGAACACGTCCGGCAATTCGAAGCCCGGCAGCGTGCACTGCCGGATGTCCGTGTTCAACGCCTGGAGCGTGGCGCGCTCGGTATCCTCGGCGAACAGATCGAGCGTCGGCGCTCCGTACA
>NZ_JBSIPA010000158.1:0-12907 GCF_053574605.1 Caballeronia sp. M23-90
TACACCCGTGACGACGACCTGGGTCACGGGTGTCGCTACCGGGACCGGCGTCGAATCGACCGCCCGCCAGGCTTATGAGCACGGGTTCAACGTGACGCCCGCCATCGACGCGATGACGGATTCACGTTCCGAGGCGCACGACTACAGCATCAGGAACGTCTTCCCGAGGCTGGGCGAAACCGGCACGGCCCAGAACATCATCGACCTGCTTGGAACGAGGAACTGAACATGGAATGGCTGCAGCTTGTCTCCTACTTCTTTGGCGGCGTTTTTCTCACCAACGCCGTGCCGCATCTCGTCAGCGGCGTGAAAGGAGAGCCGTTCCAGAGCCCGTTCGCCAAACCGCCGGGGCAAGGGCTTTCATCGTCTACCGTGAACGTGCTCTGGGGCTTCTTCAATATCGTCCTCGGGTATGTGCTCGTCTGCCGCGTCGGCGATTTCGAACTGAAGATCACGAGCGATGCCCTTGCTTTCGGGCTCGGCATCCTGGCCATGGGATTGCTGTGCGCGCGGCTCTTTGGCCGCCTGCACGGCGGTAATAGTCCAGAGCGTTCATGACCGAGTTGGCAACCGGCACATTTCGGTCGCTGAGGAGCTACAACTATCGGGTGTGGGCGGCCGGCGCGCTTGTTTCCAATGTCGGAACCTGGATGCAGCGCACGGCTCAGGACTGGCTCGTGCTCACCCAGCTCACGCATCACAATGCGTCGGCCGTGGGCGTGGTCATGGCGCTCCAGTTCGGGCCGCAGCTTCTGTTGCTGCCCTGGACAGGCTTCGCTGCCGATCACTACAACCAGCGCAAGCTGCTGGTTGCTACGCAGGCAGCCATGGGCACGCTCGCCCTGGCGCTGGGTTTGCTCACCGTCACGGGCGTCGTCCAGCTCTGGCACGTCTATGTGTTCGCCTTCCTGTCCGGCTGCGCGGCAGCATTCGATGCACCCGTGCGCCAGACCTTCGTGGCGGAACTGGTCGGCGACGAGGATCTGTCGAACGCGGTCGCGCTCAATTCGACTTCGTTCAACGCCGCGCGGATGATCGGGCCGGCGGTTGCCGGTCTGGTCATCGCTTCAGTCGGCACCGGCTGGGCGTTCATGATCAACGGCGTGAGTTTTATCGCGGTGCTGGCCTCCCTGTCGTTGTTCCGCGTCTCCGAGTTGCGTGCGAATGCGAGGGCTCGCCGCACCAAGGGCAGCTTCACCGAAGGGTTTCGCTATGTATGGTCCCGGCCGGACCTCAAGGCGATCCTGGTCATGCTGTTCCTGATCGGCACTTTCGGACTGAACTTCCCGATCTTCATCTCGACCATGGCGGTCGGCGTCTTTCATACCGATGCGCGTGGCTATGGTCTCCTGTCATCGATCATGGCGGTTGGCACGGTCGCGGGCGCTCTCCTCGCCGCCCGCCGCGGCAAACCGCAATTCACGTCGCTGCTGATCGGCGCCCTGACGTTCGGGTTCGGCTGCACGCTCGCGGCCATCGCACCGAATTACTGGCTGTTCGCGGCGGCGCTGGTCGTGATCGGCGTAGCGGCCCTGACCTTCACCAACGCCACCAACACGCTGATGCAGCTCTCGACCGAACCCGCCATGCGCGGACGTGTGATGGCGCTGCGTCTTGGCATTGCGCTCGGGGGCACGCCGATCGGCGCGCCCATCGTTGGCTGGATTGCGGACCATCCCGGCCCGCGCTGGTCGCTGGGCGTTGGTGCTGCATCGGGGTTTATAGCGGCTGTCGTGGCCGCTTATGCGTTAAGGCAGCAGCTTCATCGGCCTCGTCAAGCGGATGCGCATGACCTTGGCTGATGGAGCTACGACGCCCGCGGCCGGCTTTAGATACTCAGCAGGACATTCGTCAGTTTCTGATGGTCGTGCCGACTCACTCTCATTCAATTGAGACGCGCAGGCAAGCAATCGGGACGTTCAGGCAAATTCATCAATTAGGCAACTGCTACCATTCCTTCGCCTGATTCATCAGGTGAGAAAACCACTGCGCCACTGGAACCGGTAGTCAACCGGCTCGATACCCATGGTGCAGCGGGTTCAACGACTTCGCCATCATGTCTCGCGTCTGCCGATCAGTCGACCGACCGGTAATCCGTTTGCGTCGGTACTAAACCAATTGCAAGTATTAAAAACAAAGGGGTGTTTGCAAATGAGTAGCTCACGGGTCTGGATGCTTAAATGGTCGATGCCAGTCATATACGCCGCCTTTGCGCTGGCGGCTTGTGGCGGAGATGATGCAAAGACATCGAATAACTCCCCTGATTCCGGTAATGGCACGCCGGCCAACACGGCGCCCGATACGCCGTCGACACCATCGACACCGGCAATTACCGCTTTCATCTACGAAGGCCTCACGCCCGACACAAGCCGCGCGCAGTTCCTGTCCAGTCTCAACACGCAAGGCGCGCAGGGCTATCGCTATCTGAGCGACTTTGCTTTCACTGCGACCGCAACGCTCGATCAGACATCGACCTTTGTCAAGGATCAAGCGACAACCTATAGCTACGAAGTACAGGACGTCACGTCGGGCAGCGCCGCATTCCTGACGCAAGCGAATAGCGAAGGCGCCAGGGGTTTCCGATGGGCGGGCGAACTGGCCGTGGGTACCGACATGTTCTTTCTCTACAGGAAAGACAATGGCTCAATCGCTACGTATTCCTATCAGGTCCTGACCCAGCCCGCGAGCAAGACCGATTTCCTGACACAAGCCAACGCGCAAGGTGCGCAGGGTTATTACAACCTCGCACCGGCGTTCATATTGGGCGATGCGAGCACGTCATCGATCTACGAAAAGAGCTCGCAGGGTAATGCGACATACGGCTACGAGATCACGGCCGTGCCGACCGACGATACCTCGTTCATGACGCAACTGAATAGTGAAGGTGCGCGTGGTTATCGTTTCCGCGGAGAGTTCGTGTTCTCCGATGGAACCGGCGCAATCTTCGCGAAGGAGCTGTCGCAGTCCGCCACGTTCAACTTCTATGGCCTCGATCCGGCCACCACCAGCGCAACGTTCATTCAGCAGGCGAACGTCGAGGGCGCGAAGGGTAACGGCCTGGTTGGTGGGTTCGTGCTGCCCAGCGGCAAGATCCAGACGCTCTACTTCACGCCGGGAAACTGCAAAGGAGCGCTCTGTACGCCTGTATCACTGTTCGGCGTTTGAACCGCGGCATGCATGCAACGGATCGGCCGCGCGCTATGGGCGGCCGATGGCAGGACTTAGACATCACACTCACGGGGATTCTTTTGAACAAGAAAATACTGATACTCGCCGCAATCTCGGCCGTGTTGTTGACCGGTTTGTCGGCCTGCGGCACGACGCAGATGAACATGATCGAAGTTCAGAAAACCACGTCCAGAACTATCGGGCTGGCTTCTTCTGACGAGATAACCGTTTCCAACATCAAATACGGCCAGCGCAACTCACTTGGGGGAACGCCCGTGACCTACGACGCAACCACCACGAAGGGACGTCGATTCGGTTGCTCCGTCTTCATGATCCCCGGGCTGACTCCGCTCGACAAGCCGGCTTACAACGATTGGGAATGCCATCCGCGCTAGTCGTCGCCGGAGGCCTGCGAATCGTATCGTTGCCGGGACGCTTCGATCGCCGGCCAGTTCACCCGGATCCACGCGGTGAATCCTTCCAGCGCCGGCAACATGCTGATGCCCATTTCGCTCAGTTCATACTCGACGCGCGGCGGTACTTCCGGGAAGTAGTGCCGCACGAGCAAGCCGTCACGTTCCAGGTTTCTGAGTGTCGCCGTCAGCATGCGCTGGGAGATGCCGTTCACACCGCGCTGGATGCCCGAAAAACGCAACCGGTGATGCGGGGCGAGCGACAACAACGACATGATCAGGATCGTCCACTTGTCCCCGAGACGCGCCAGCACATCGTGCGGCGCACATGGCGTCACAACCGGACCTTCGTGCGTCATGGCAAACGGGCGGCCGAAAACTGTCTGGGACAAGGTTACCTCCATGTAACTAACGCACACCCCCGTGCCGTCTTGCGGAAAAGATATAGCGGCCTACAATCGCCCCGTCAATAGTTACTTTCGGATACCGCGATGAACAGAACTGATGAACCGATCCTCGTGTTCGGGGCAACCGGGCAACAGGGTGGCTCCGTGGCGAAGGCATTGCGCTCTGACGGGTGGAAGGTGCGGGCGTTCGTGCGCAACCCGGCGAGCGACAGTGCAAAGGCGCTTGCGGCGATTGGAGTCGAAACCGTGAAGGGAGATTTCTCCGATCCGCAGTCCATGCAGGATGCAATGGCAGGCGTCTATGGCGTGTTCAGCGTGCAGCCGAGTTCCGGTCAAGGCGTTGCGTACGGGGTCACGGATGAAGACGAGATCCGCTACGGCAAGAGCGTCGCTGACATCGCTCTGAAAAGCGGCGTCCAGCACTTTGTCTACAGCTCGACCAACGCAGCGGGTCCCACCAAAACCGGGATGGGACACTTCGACAGCAAAAGCGAAATCGAAGCCTACGTCCGCCGCCTTGACATGACCTCGACGATTGTGCGCCCGAGCGCGTTCATGGAAATCCTGATGCTGCCTGGCATGGGACTCGACAAAGGCGAGCTCACCTTCTTCATGCATGCGGACCAGCCGATGCAATTCATTGCCGCCGAAGATATCGGAAAGATCGTGGCGCGGATCTTCTCGGCGCCTGAAGTGTTCTCGTCCCGCACTATCGAAATAGCGGGCGATGCAGTAACTGGTCCGGCGTTGGCCAGCAAATTCAGCCTGATAACCGGGCGTCCCGTGGTGTATCGCCGCTTTCCGGACACCGTGCTCGCCGAAAGCCCGTTCCTCGGGACGTTGGCCAGGCTTGTCGATGACGGCCGACTGTCCGGTAATGCCGACCTTGCATCTCTGCGCGAATCGTTCCCTGGTCTGCTGACGTTCGACCGGTGGCTGGAAGGCCGGGGGCGAGATGCGTTGTTCGCGGCGATCAGCGCCAAAAGCGAACGGGTTGCGCTTCGTTGATTCCCGGCACGTCACTTCACAGGATCATGGCCCCAATTCATCAGCGAATAGCGCCAGTTCGAGTGCTCGACATCGTGAGGACGTTGGGCGAGATGTCGTTTTATGTAGCCGATAACCTTGCGCATGTGCGCATAATCCGCCTCCGACAGGTCGGCCTTCTTCTTGCCGAGAATGGCGATGATGTGCCGGCCTGATTGATGACCGACCGATTCGTTTCCGCCGGATTTCTGGCCGACGTCGCGGGACTCATCGGTTTGCAGCCACTTCTCGATCTGAGCGGGCGTCATGTTGACCAGATCCTTGAACGTCTTGAAGGTTTCGTCGGCATCGCCGTCGGACGATTGTCCATGCTTGTCCGTCTGGGTGCTGGAACGTTGTTGAGTTGTCATTGAATCCTCCTCCACCGGGGAGCGGTTTGCACCATTGCATGACAGCAAGCAATGCTCCCGGCATGGCATTTCCGGCGCACCGAATATACAGCGCATGGGAACATGCGTCGTACCAGAAGCGATCGAGGCCAGGACCATCGAGTGGCGCAGGACCGCTGCTTGCTTCAGGTTGCGTCCCGACTATGCGGACGTGATGGGCATGGAATCGACACAGCGAACAAATCAGCAGCCGCACAGATTAGTTATCGTAGGCGGAGGCGTTGCCGGGCTAGACATCGCCACGCACCTCGCACGTAACGCAGCACGCAACGGCTCGTTGCAAATCTCGTTGATAGACAAGGAACCGGCTTACGTCTGGAAGCCGATGCTGCACATGATTGCGGCCGGGTCCTCGGACGCCGGCGCGCAAGAGACAGCGTTCGCCGCCCAGGCAAGGACTTATGGGTTCACCTATCAGCCCGGGTGCGCGACAAGCATCGATCGCGAGCGGCGCGAGATCCATATTGGACCACTTTGCCGCGGAGAGATCGAGGTCGTGCCCGCGCGCGTTGTCGCCTATGACACGTTGCTGCTGGCGGTCGGGAGCCGTGCGAACGACTTCGGTACGCCCGGCGTGAAAGACCATTGCTCGACCATCGATTCGCGGTCTGAGGCCATCGCCTTCAATGATGAACTGCGGCTTCGGTTGATCCAGGCGGTCGTGTCGAATACGCTGCTGACCATCGGGATAGTCGGTGGCGGGGCAACCGGCGTAGAACTGGCTGCCGAACTGATCCGGATCGCGGCCGTTGCGGAAGAATACGGCGCACGCGGCGCGTCGAGCCATCTCAAAGTCTTGCTGATCGAATCCGGCCCTCGCCTTCTTGGGCCGTTCCCCCAACGCGTGGCCGATGCAGCCCACCGCAAGCTCTCGGAACTTGGTGTCACGGTGCGCGTGAGCGCACGCGTGGCGTCGGTGGACGAAAACGGCTTCCATCTCGTCGATGGTGAAACGATTCCGGCCGTTCTCAAGGTATGGGCAGCCGGTGTCAAAGCACCCGATCTCTTGAACAACATGGGCGACGTGAAACGAACCCGCTCGGGGCAACTGGTGGTCGGGCCCACGCTGCGCAGCGTGGACGATCCGCACATCTACGCTGTCGGTGACTGTGCCAGTCCGCAACTGCCTGGCCGTGACAATGCGGTTCCGACAACAGCGCAGGCCGCCCATCAGCAAGCCGTATATATGTGCCGCAATCTTCCAAAACTGATTGCAGGCAGCCAGGCGCCAGCGGCTTCATATCATGACTTCGGGTCTCTCGTTTCCCTTGGAGGTTTCGATGCTTACGGCTCGCTCGGTCGTTTCGGCTTCTTCAAGGGCGGCTTCATTCGGGGGCGCATCGCACAGTTAGGGCACGCAATGCTGTACCGGACGTTCCAGGCGCGGCTTCATGGTCCATGGCACGGCAGTCTTCTTTGGCTCGTCGACATCCTAGCCCGACGAGTGAAACCCAGTGCGCGGCTCTCATGATGTGTGATCTGGCGTCTACCTTTCATCCCAACTGGACCTCGAACACCATTCGTGACTCCACTGCCTCGGACTTAGGTCGAATTACCCAAGGCGTCGCTGTCCCCTGATCACTCGAATACCACCACTTGGCGAATCGCCTTGCCCTCATGCAGCAAGTCGAAGCCACGATTGATCTCGTCGAGCTTGAGGCGGCCGGTAAGCAGCTTGTTCACGGGCAGACGACCTTGCACATAGAGATCGATGTAACGCGGAATATCGCGCGAAGGCACGCACGTGCCGATATAGCTCCCCTTCAGGGTGCGCTCTTCCGCAACAAGGCTGACTGCGGGAAGCGGCCAGAGTGCGGTTGACGGAGGCAGCCCGGCTGTCACGGTCGAACCGCCGCGTCGTGTAATACGGTAAGCCAGGTCCAGCGCGTGGATCGAGCCGGCGAACTCAAAAGCGAATTCGACGCCGCCATGACTCAGCGCCCGGATGTGCTCGGATGCATCGGCCCGAGCGGCGTTGACCGTGTGCGTGGCACCCAAGGCGAGCGCCTGCTCCAGCTTGTCATCGGACAAATCGATTGCGATGATCTGCCGGGCCCCCGCCGCCTGCGCGCCAATGAGTGCCGCGAACCCCACGCCACCGAGGCCCACCACGGCAACCGATGCACCGGCCCTGACCTGGGCCGTGTTGACCACCGCGCCGACACCCGTGAGCACAGCACACCCGAACAGCGCAGCCTCCTCCAGTGGAACACCGGGATCTATCTTGACGACAGAGCGGCGCGACACGGTCGCATATTCGGCAAACACCGAGCACCCGAGATGATGGTTCAAGGCCTCGCCGCCGCGCGTTAGGCGGCGCGCGCCGGACAGCAAGGTGCCTGCCCCGTTTGCTGCGGCGCCCGGTTCGCATAATGCAGGACGTCCTTCGGCGCAGGGTGCACAGTGGCCACAGCTCGGCACGAACACCACGACGACGTGATCGCCCACCTGGAGATCCGTCACGCCAGCCCCCAGTTCCTCTACGACGCCGGAGGCCTCGTGACCGAGCGCCATCGGCATAGGACGAGGACGGTCGCCGTTGATGACGGAGAGGTCCGAATGGCACAGGCCGGCGGCCGCAATCTTGATCAGGACTTCATCGGCGCTGGGGGGCGCCAGGTCGATCTCTTCAATACGCAAGGGGCGCGAGACGGCGTAAGGCGGCGTTGCGCCCATTGCTTGCAGGACAGCGGCCTTGATCTTCATTGCGCGACCTCCCTGACACGGTTCTTGAGTTCGTCGACGAGTACGCGGCTGTTCTCCGAATAGTCGACCGGAACAATGACCAGTTGCACACCGCCTTCGCGGAACGCGTCTTCCAGCGTCGGTGCCAGTGCTTCGGCTGATTCGACGCGCCGTCCTTTTGCGCCGTAGGCATCGGCGTACTTGACGAAGTCGGGGTTGCCGAACGTGAGACCCCAATCCGTGAAGTTGTCTACGGCCTGTTTCCACCGGATCATGCCGTAGGCATCGTCCTGAATGATCAGCACAACCAGGTTGAGCTTCAGCCGCACGGCGGTCTCGAGTTCCTGCGAGTTCATCATGAAACCGCCGTCGCCGCACACCGCCATCACACGCCGCGCCGGGTAAAGCAGCGCGGCCATCATGGCCGACGGCAAACCCGCGCCCATCGTTGCCAACGCGTTGTCGAGCAGCAGCGTGTTGGCGCTGCGGGTCCGGTAGCAGCGCGCAAACCAGATCTTGTACATGCCGTTATCGAGCGCGACGATGCCGTCGGCCGGCATGACTTCGCGTACGTCATGGACGATGCGCTGCGGCGTCAGCGGAAAGCGCGATTCCCCCGCGCGGTCCATCGTCCGCTTCAGAATGCCCTCGCGCAACGGCGCCAGCGCCGCTGCGTTCGGAAGCTTGCCCTGAACGTGATCGGCAAGCCGCGCGAGACTCAGGCCAAGATCGCCCACCACTTCCGCATGGGGGAAGAACACCTGTTCGACGTGGGCCGGCGTGTAGCTCACATGAACGACCTTGGGTCCGTCCGGGCCCATGATGAACGGCGGCTTTTCGACCGTGTCATGGCCGATCGCCAGGATCAGGTCAGCACGGTCTATTGCCTCGTGAAGATAGTCGCGTTCGCTTAGCGCCGCTGTTCCCATCCAGAGTTCGCTGGCTTCGTCATGGCCGACTGCGGCCACGGTGCCCTTGCCCATCTGGGTGTTGAAAAACGGGATGCCGGTACGTCGAATGAATTCGGTCAACTAGCCCGCGAGCCGGGGACGGTTGCTCGCCGCACCGAACATGACCAGCGGACGCTCGGCCTTCATCAGCATGGCCGCGGCCCGTTCGATGGCAGCCTCTTGCGCGACCGGAAGCTCGACCGGATGCGGCGGAACAAGCGCCACGTCATCGCTTACTTCTTGGGCGGCCACGTCTTCGGGCAACTCGAGGTGGACCGGACCGGGCCGCTCTTCCGCGGCGAGGCGGAACGCTTCGCGCACCACGCTCGGGATGCTGCTCCCGCTGACTATTTGCCGGGACGCCTTCGTCAGCGGCTTCATGGTTGCGACTATGTCGACTATCTGAAAGCGCGCCTGGTGCGCTGTCATGATGGCCTTTTGCCCGGTGATAAGCACCATCGGCATGGCGCCAAGATGGCCGTAGGCTGCACCTGTGACCAGATTCAACGCACCGGGACCGAGTGTTGCCATGCAGACACCCGGCCGTCCTGTCAGGCGGCCGTGGGTGGCCGCCATGAATGCCGCCGACTGCTCATGGCGGGTGACGACCAACTCGATGGTCGAGCGTCGCAGCGACTCGACAACGTCGAGATTTTCTTCGCCCGGCACCGCGAAGATGCGATCGACGCCCTCGTTCTCCAGCGCCTTGACGAACAGATCTGATGCTTTCATACGTAATCTCCTTGACTCTTTCAATCACGGCTAATCGCCGCGTATTGCAGCGGACTGTTCCTGCCAGCGCATTCAGAATGCCAAAAGATGCGGGATTGCGCATTGAATGTCCCTGACGCTGAAAGCAAGACTCAGCGTAGCGGGCGCCCTACTTCATCTTCGAGTTGGCTCGCCACATGGTTTGCGGCTTGCGCATGCGTTTCGCAGACGTGCGATTCGGCATCGACTTCACGAAAAGCGGCGCCCAGTTTCACGCGCATGAATGCACTGGCGGAGAAACGGGTCGCCGAACTGTAGTACTTGAGCTGCAAACGCCTGACCATTGCGAAGTACGTATCGGCAACCGGATCATCCAGACGGAATCCGTCGTAGTTGACTATCAGTGAAACCTTATGGCCGATTCCATCGCAGAATGCCTCGAGCACGCGCCGCACACTTTCCACGTCGCTGGTCGAGCGGACGCCCATGCCCTCGAAGTTCGCAAAGAGCGTGTTGCGCTCGACGTCATAGCTGAGCCGCTCGCTCATTTGCCGATCGAGGAGCACCGTTGCGAGCCCCATGAGTTGCGGCAGGAAAATACGGGGGTCCATCGAACGCACGTTGCGCACGATAGGCATGAAGTCCATGTGGGCAAGAATGTCGCGCTCCATATCGATGCCGGGTGCAATTTCGGTCAGTTCAAGTCCTTCGGACACGCGCTGGAAGACGCACCGCTCAGTCACATACGTCACAGGCTGGCCGCGTTCGGCCGCGAGAGACCCGTTGAACGTGATCTGCTCGACCGACTCGACGAGTTTCCTCTTCGACCCTTCCGACACGATACGCAGACGTCCATCCTCGACTGCGACTTCGAGTCCGCCGGCCGTGAACGTTCCCGCGAACACCACGCGCCGCGCGTTCTGACTGATGTTGATGAATCCGCCGGCACCGGCCAGGCGCGGCCCGAAGCGGCTGACGTTGACGTTTCCACACCGGTCGATCTCCGCCATGCCGAGACACGCGAGGTCCAGCCCTCCGCCATCGTAGAAATCGAACTGCTGGTTCTGGTGCAGCAGGGCATCGATATTGATTGCCGCGCCGAAATTCAAGCCGCCTTGGGGCGCGCCGCCGATCACACCGGGTTCAGCGGTCAACGTCAGGTGGCTCAGCAGTTGCTCTTCCGCGGCGACGGCTCCTACGACTTCAGGGACGCCAATACCCAGGTTGATCACGCTACCCAGGGGAAGTTCGAAGGCGCATCGACGCGCGATCACTTTTCGCTCGTCAAGCACCGCGCTTTCCGTTGTGCCCGGCGGAACCTTCATTTCGCCGGAGAAAGCAGGGCTGTACGCCGTGCCGTAAGTCTGGGCGTGCGCGCCATTGGATGCGACCACGACACGGTCAACGAAGATTCCGGGAACGACAACTGCACGAGGATCGAGCGTCCCGCTCGCAGCGATCCTTTCCACCTGGACGATCACGAGTCCGTTCGAGTTATGGGCGGCCATTGCCGCCTCCATCGCGTCGAGCACGAGCGCCTCGCGCTCCATCGTGACGTTGCCTTCGGGGTCTGCCGTGGTGCCTCGGATCAGGGTCACGTTGATGGGAAAGACCTTGTAGAAAAGCCACGTCCTGCCATCGATTTCGATGGTGCTGACCAGTTCCTCGGTCGTTCTCGCGTTGATCTTTCCGCCACCCTGGCGGGGATCGACGAACGTGCCCAGTCCAACCTGAGTGATCGTGCCGGCCCGATGAGCGGCGATGTCCCGATACAAATGCGAGATCGTTCCGAGCGGAAGGTTGTATGCCTCGATCACATCGTCGGTCGCCATCTTCGCGAGCTTCGGCAACAGCGCCCAATGTCCGCCAATGGCGCGTTTTATGAGCCCCGGCAGTGCTACCCGGTTCAGGCCCTGATCCTTGCCGTCCCCCGGCGCGGCGGCAAATACGAGCGTGAGATCGCGTGGCGAACCCGAGCCCGTGAACCGTCTTTCCAGCGCCATGATCAAGTCGTCCGGAGTACCGATTCCGACAAAGCCGGAGCAGCATACAGCGTCCCCATCGCGGATCAACTCGATCGCTTCATCAGCGGTGACAATCTTGTCTTTCATGACGCGGGGCTCGAAGAAGGGGTGGATTTTATGATCGTTGCCGTGATGCTTCCCAGCCTTGAAGTTGCGTTATGCCTGTGTCAGGCGCTTTGCTTCGTGCGCGCGGCATTGAACTGCGCGGCGCGGTCACTACTGCTCGCGAACCTTCAAATGGACCAGGCACGGCAAGTGACATCTTGTCAGCGGATTCATGCGAAAAAGGTCCTCGGTCACCTTCGGCCAGCCACGCGGGATCCTGTACTCGAGCACGTTCATGGCAGCGATGGATGACGACCAGTTGCGCAGGCGACCCGCAATCTCGTTACTATCGATACCCCAAGGCATGGGCGGCAGGCGATAGCGCGGCGTCTGCATGAAGCCCCACAGGGTCAACTGGGAAAACCATCGCGGAATGATGTCGAACGCAATTTCAGCACCCGGAAAACGCTCCACGATCTGTATGAACAGACGTCTCACGGTTTCGGGTTCGAGATACATGAAGAGGCCTTGAACGACGATGAAAACATCGGGGCCGGATTCAATCCCGTCGATCCATCCTGGCTCAAACACGCTCGCGGCAATGTGATCGAAGCGCGTGGACGATGGAAGAAAAAGCTCGCGCAGTTCGATGGCAGCAGGAAGATCGACCGTCAGCCAGCGCATCCGCCCGTTGTCCACGCGGCGAGCCTGCGTTTCCAGCCCTTCGCCCAAGGATATGATCAAGCCGTCGGGATGCCGTTCGAGCCATCGGCTCAGGAGCTGGTCGATCTCTGCCGCACGCGCCGCAAATGCACCGACGGGTTCGCCGAAATGGCCGATGAAATCGTAGTCGATCGCATCGCAGATACGGACGCTGTCAGGGTCGACAAGAATGCCGTCGTCGCGACGTGCTTCGGACGCCCGATCGTAAAGCGTCCATCTGACGCGCGACAACATCGTGCGCGGTTTCGAGTACGAGAAGGGCAAATACGTCGTGATGAGCGACGCCGAAATCCGCTCGGCCAATCCAGAATCGACGCAAACCGTCGATATCCTCGCGTTCGTCGA
>NZ_JBSIPA010000159.1:0-12873 GCF_053574605.1 Caballeronia sp. M23-90
TGGCCGTCGAGCGCGCGGGTCGCGAGCGCCTCGCGGCCGTGATCGAGGATCATGCCTTCGTCGAGTTGACTACGGCGTGCTGTCGGATTCTCCTGCCCCAGGCGGTCTTCCCATAAGGGGTGACCGCTCTCCACCACAGGTATGGTCGCGAAGTTGTAGGGCGGTGGCGGCGACGAGACCGACCACTCGAGCGTGGGCGCATCCCACGGATTCTTGCCGGCCACAGGTCCGCGTTTATAGCTCCAGACAAGATCGCAGAGAAACATCAGCACGCCTGCCGCGAACACGAACGAGCCAATGGACGTCACCATGTTCACCGTGTTCCACCCCATGTCGCCGGAGTAGGTATAGATGCGGCGCGGCATGCCGAGAAGTCCTGCAATGTGCATCGGGAAGAAGCCGAGATTGAAGCCGATGAACATCACCCAGAACGTGATCTTGCCGAACCGTTCGCTCATCATCCGGCCGGTGAACTTGGGAAACCAGAACACCACGCCGCCGATCACCGGAAACACGTTGATGCCGAGCAGCACGTAATGCAGATGCGCGACGACGAAATAGGTATCGTTGAGTTGCCAGTCGAGCGGCACCGCTGCCGTCATCACGCCCGATACACCGCCGATCACGAACAGCAGCACAAAGCCGGCGAAGTAGAGGAACGGAACCTTGAACACGGGACGTCCAGTCCAGATCGTCGCGATCCACGCGAAGGTCGCGACCGCGCTCGGGATCGCGATGACCATGCTCGCGGAGCCGAAGAACGCGAGCGCCAGCGCCGGAATACCCGTTGCAAACATGTGATGGATCCAAACGATAAAACCAACCACCATGGTTGCAACGGTCGACAACGCCACGGGCGTATAACCGACGAGCCGGCGACGGCAGAAGACGGGCAACGCATCGGAGACGATACCCATTGCGGGGAGCACGATTGCGTACACCCACGGATGCGCGAACATCCAGAACAGATGCTGCCAGAGCAAAGGGCGGCCGCCGTTGAGGACATCGAAGAAGTGCGTGCCGAACTGACGGTCGAGCCACAGCAGGAAAAACGCGAGGCTGACCGCGGGCACTGCCAGCAGGTTGCCGCCGGACGCAGTCAGCGTGCCCCATACGAGCACCGGCACGCGATCGATCGACATGCCCGGCGCACGCATGCGGATCAGCGTGACGACGAAATTCGCGGAACCCACCGTGGTCGATGCCCCGAGCAACACCATGCCGAGCGCATAGATATCGATGTTCGGACCCGTGTTGTATTCGAGTCCTGACAGCGGCACATAGTTGAACCATCCGGCGTTCGGCGCTTGCCCGAACGGGAAACTCGAATAGAGAAAGATGCCCGCGAACAGGAATAACCAGTATGAAAGCGCATTCAGGCGCGGGAATGCCATGTCGCGCGCACCGAGGATCAGCGGCCACAGATAGTTCGAAAACCCCGATAGCACGGGCAGGGCGTAGAGGAAGATCATCGTCACGCCGTGCATGGTGAAGAGCTGGCTGTACTGCTCGGGCGTGAGCACTGTTGCGTCGGGGCGGGCGAGTTGCACGCGCATGATCAACGCTTCCACGCCGCCCATCAGCAGGAAGATGAACGCCGTCACGAGATAGCGCAGGCCGATGCTTTTATGATCGACCGTCGATATCCATCCGCGCCAGCCCGGCGCCGTTTCCCATATCCCGGCGAGGCGTTTTTCGCGCGCGCTTCCCTCGGGCACGCGGCCGTATTCGGGGACACGCGCATCGGACGATGACAGTTCGCTCATGAAAGCGTCGCTCCTCTCTACCTATTTCAGTGTCGCGAGATACGCGGCGAGGTTCGCCGCTTCGTCGCGTCTCAACGCAATGCTCGGCATCAGCGAGTCAGGCTTGATGCGTTGCGCGCCCGTGATCCAGGCAAGCTGATTCCCTGCAGTATTCGTCAGCGTGCCCGCGGCTATGAGCCGGCGCGAGTCGAGATGGGTAAGGTCGGGCGCTTGCGCGCCTTGTGCGTCCGAGCCACGGATTGCATGACAGCCCGCGCATTTGTCGAGGAAGAGAGTCTTGCCGGCGGCGACGCTCAGATTGTTCGATGAAACCGGCACCTGGGCTTGCCCCGCGCTCCACGCAGCAAAATCCGCGCGGCTTTCTGCGACGACTTCAAAAGCCATGTGTGCGTGCTGCGCGCCGCAAAACTGCGAACATTGCCCGCGATACACCCCGGGCGCATCGGCCTGGATCCATTGCTCGTTGGTCTGGCCGGGTATCGCCTGAGTCTTGCCCGCAAGTTTCGGAACCCAGAACGTATGGATCACGTCTGCGCTTTTCAGCTTGATGCGTACGGGTTCGCCGGCGGGAATGTGGATCTCGTTGGCGGTGACGAAACGCAGCGTCGGATCGGCGGCGTCGTCGTAGGCGACTTTCCACCACCAGTCGTAGGCGGTCACGGTGATCGTCAAAGCAGGAGTTTCTGCGGGCGATGCAACCCGGTTGAGCGTGACAAGCGCGTAGACCAGCATCGCGACGAGCACAGGCACGGAAAGCGCCACGCCGATCACGATCCATCGCAAGCCGCTGTTGCCCTGGACCAGTTGATCGAGCGGTGCGTCGGGACGGCGCCGGAAGATTGCGACAGCAAGCAAGCCGCCGACGATCACGCAGACCGCCACGCAAATTGTCGTGAAGATCCAGTCCAGTGTGAGGGTAGGCGCTGCAGCCGGCCCGGCCGCGTGAAGAAAATAGTTCAGCGGCGCGCTGTCGCCCGCGTGCGCTGACTCCGCCGCCGTCAACGGCATGTTGGTTTGCGGCTAGTGCGCGGTGAGGGGTGGCGGTGTGGCATCGATTGCTCCGGCTCGGTCGACACTGGATCGATCAAGCCGTGAGCAATCCACGTACCCTACTAAATACTTTCAGTCAGGAGCGTTCGGCAATGACGGGCGATCTGCCGCTCTTCCTGCGTCTTGATGACATCGAACTGGACGTCGAGGAACTCGAGTCCCTGGCAAATGCGTTCGCGTATGGCGTCGGCATGTTCGCCGATACCGCCCGTGAACACGACCCGGTCCAGACCACCCATCAATGCCGCATACGCGCCGATTGTCTTGCGCACCGCCGTGCAAAAGATATCGATGGCAAGTTCCGCGTCCGCGTCGTTGCGTTTCAGAAGGGACTGCATGTCGTCGTTCGAGTCAGAAAGACCCTTGAGGCCGCTCTCCTTGTTGATCAGTTGTTCGAGTGCGTCGGCATCCATGCCGCCGGTTCGCATCAGATAGACGAACACACCGGGATCGAGATCGCCGGTGCGCGTCGCCATGGGGATACCGCCGGTAGGCGTCAGGCCCATGGTGGTATCGATTGAATGGCCGTTGTGGATCGCGCAAAGACTTGCACCGCTGCCCAGGTGCGCGACCACGAGCCGCTCGGGGAGATCGTTGCCGAGGCTCGCCACGATCGATTCGTACGACAACCCGTGAAAGCCGTAGCGCACCACGCCTTCGCCGGCGAAGTGCTTGGGCAAGCTCAGATGCGTGGCGCGTGCCGGCATGGTCTGGTGGAACGCGGTATCGAGACAGGCGTAATGCGGCACGTCCCGGAAAATGTCCTGTGCCTGTTCGAGCAGCGCGAGCGATTGCGGCAAATGCAAAGGTGCGAACTGCACCGCATCGCGAAGGGTTTGCTTAACCTCGTCCGTGATCAACGCGTGCGTTCTCAATTGCGGGCCGCCATGCACGATACGATGACCGACGCCCGCCAGCGGCTGGTCGAGATGCTCGTGCAAGGCGTCGGCCATGCGTTGCAGCGCGTCGTGCTGCGACTCCATCACATGACTTTGCTGGACGTTGATGGAGCCGTCGAGCGAACGCATGGTCAACGACCCGTCGTCACGGCCAATGCCTTTTGCGCTTCCCGTCAGCCACGCTTTTTCGTCGCCGCTGTCGGGCGCATACACGCCGAACTTGAGCGACGACGATCCGCTGTTCAATACGAGGATGTCCTGTGCCATGGCGTCAGCCTTTCCACGCCCAGTTGCGGATTTCATCGCGATCGATGCCTTCCGCGTGCGCGTAGCCAATGCTCTCGTTGATCTGGTCCTTCAGCCAGTTCTTCGTATGCGCACCGGTATCGCGCAGGCGCGGCACACGATCGATTACATCGATACACAACGAAAAGCGATCCACCTGGTTGATGATGGCGAGCTCGAACGGCGTATTGATGTTGCCGCGTTCACGATACCCGTGCACGTGCATGTTCTCGTGATTCGTGCGGTTGTACGTGAGCTTGTGGACCAGCGTCGGATACGAGTGAAAGTTGAAGATGACGGGTTTTTCGCGCGAAAAGATGGAATCGAAATCACGATTCGACAAGCCGTGCGGATGATCGGTATCGGGCATCAGGCGGAACAGGTCGACCACGTTGACAAAGCGGATCTTGAGATCGGGAAACCGCTCCTTCAGGATTTCGACGGCGGCCAATGACTCCATGGTCGCGATGTCGCCGGCGCACGCCATTACCACGTCAGGTTCACTGTTCTGATCCGTCGATGCCCAGTCCCAGATGCCAATGCCCTTCGCGCAATGCGCGAGCGCTGCTTCCGTGTCGAGGTATTGCAAGTGCGGTTGCTTGTCCGCGACGATCACGTTCACGTAGTCGCGCGAACGCAGGCAATGGTCCATCACGCTCAGCAGACAGTTTGCATCGGGCGGCAAATAGATGCGCACGACTTCGGGACTCTTGTTCGTGACGACATCGAGGAAACCCGGGTCCTGATGTGTGAAACCGTTGTGATCCTGACGCCATACCAGCGACGTGATCAGCAGGTTCACCGAAGGCACGGGTGCGCGCCAGTCGAGCTCCAGCTTCGATTTCTCGAGCCACTTCGCGTGCTGGTTGAACATCGAATCGATCACATGCACGAACGCTTCGTAGGTCGCGAAAAGACCGTGACGTCCCGTCAGGACATACCCTTCGAACCAGCCTTCGAGCGTATGTTCGCTGAGCATTTCCATCACGCGGCCGTCGGTCGCCAAAGCGCCGCCGTCGCTGTCCTCAGGCTTGTACTCGGCAATCCAGCGCTTGCCCGATGCTTCGTACACGCCGTCGAGCTTGTTGCTCGCGGTTTCATCGGGGCCGAACAGCTTGAACGAATTCATGTTGCGCTTGATGACATCACGCAGCCATGTGGCAAGCACCGCCGTTGGCGATTGGTAGGTGCCGCCAGGGGCCTTGACCTTGAAGGCATAGTCGCGGATGTCCGGCAGGTCGAGTGAACGGCGCAGACGTCCGCCGTTTGCATGCGGATTCGCGCTGATGCGACGCTCGCCCTTCGGCGCCATCTCGCGCAGCTCTTCTATCAGGGTGCCGTTTTCATCGAAGAGCTCTTCGGGCTTGTAGCTGCGCATCCACGCTTCCACCAGTTTCAGACTCTTTGCGTTGGTCGCCGGATCGAGCACGGGCACCTGATGCGCGCGCCAGAAATCCTCGACCTTGTGACCATCGACTTCCTTCGGACCGGTCCAGCCCTTGGGCGAACGCAAGACGATCATTGGCCAGCGCGGGCGCGTGGTGTCGCCCGTCGAACGTGCATGCGCCTGAATCGCGCGAATCTCGCCGATACACGTCTCAAGCGTCTGCGCCATCAGTTCGTGCATGGTCGCGGGGTCCGAGCCTGAGACAAAATGCGGCTTGTATCCGTAACCCGTCATCAGCGCTTCGAGCTCTTCCTGCGGAATGCGCGCGAGGATGGTCGGGTTCGCGATCTTGTAGCCGTTCAGATGCAGGATCGGCAGTACCGCGCCGTCAACGACGGGATTCAGGAATTTGTTCGAATGCCATGACGTTGCAAGCGGTCCGGTTTCAGCTTCGCCGTCGCCGACCATCACAGCCACGATAAGATCCGGGTTATCGAAAGCCGCGCCGAAGCCATGCGAAAGGCTATAGCCCAGCTCGCCGCCTTCGTGGATCGATCCGGGCGTTTCGGGCGTGCAATGCGACCCGATTCCCCCCGGTGACGAAAACAACCTGAACAGGCGCAGCATGCCGGTTTCATCGGCGCTGCGATCCGGATAGACCTCGGAGTAATACCCTTCCAAGTACGAGTTCGACAACGTTGCCGGTGCGCCATGACCCGGACCCGAGACGAACATTACGTTCAGGTCATCCTTGATGATCAGCCGGTTCAAATGGACCCACGTAAAGGACTGGCCCGGGTCGGAGCCCCAGTGCCCAAGAAGTCGCCGTTTGATGTGTTCGGTTTGCAGCGGTTCGCGCAGCAACGGGTTGGCACGCAGATAAATCATGCCTACCGACAAGTAATTGCACGCGCGCCAATATGCATCGATCTTGCGTAATTCGTCGGGGGAAAGGCGCGGGGAAGTGGAGGTTGCCTGTGTGTCCATGTCGTGTCCGTTGGTATCCATTGAAAGGAAGTTGCGGTGTCACTCTGGTTCGGCCGGGTCGTGCCTGGGCCGGGTCACTGATGCGGGTCGCTATCGATCTGGCACTTGCTATTGTGCCGCGTGTAGGGGGATTGCGTTGTAATTCCACCATGACATGAGTCAAGGACATTGCTATGACTTGCGGGCGCGGCCCGGTGGAGTGGCGTGAAAGAGGGGATTGAAACCGGGGGATGGTGCTGACTTGCGTGCGGTTTTCGCGGCTTTTTTGGCTCTGGCGCTGCCTTTGCGGCCGGCGCCTGCAAGCTGACTCATGAGTTCGTCGTCCGGTTCATCCTCGGGTTCGGTTTCGGGTGATTCCTCAGGTTCTTCTTTAGCGTCCCGCGCTGCGACGCTGCGGCCCCCGACGTGCTCGACAACCGCGAAGAACTCCTTCGATGGATTGCGGATCGCGCGCCCGGGCATCATCGTGATGGCGACAACTTCGTGCAGCGATCTTCCATCCACGCTCTTGCGTTCAGGCGCTGAATGCCAGTCGATCGCGCTGTTCGCAAAGCCCGCGATCACGCGTTCCAGAACGGCTGGCGACAGCACGCCGCCATCGTACAGGCTGATCAGCGTGGCTTCGGCCACGGCGAACAATCCATTTCCTGATGCAGCGCGCCGTGCCATCAGTTCCCGGCCGCGCTCTGCGCCGGCGTGACACGCCAGACGGAGTTGCCGACGTCATCGGCGACGAGCAAAGCGCCCGAATGGTCGAGCGTGACGCCGACGGGGCGGCCGCGCGCATCGCCATCGGGCGATAGAAATCCGGTCAGGATATCTTCAGGCGCCCCCGATGGTTTGCCTTCTGAAAAAGGTACAAAAATAACTTTGTAACCGCTGCGAGGCTTGCGGTTCCACGAGCCATGCTGTCCTATGAACGCCCCGTTCCGGTACTTTTGCGGAAACAGCGTTGCATCGTAAAACGTGAGACCGAGCGACGCCGTGTGCGACCCGAGCGCGTAATCCGGAGGAATGGCTTTCGCGACGATCTCCGGGTTTTGCGGTTTCACGCGGGTATCGACATGCTGGCCATAGTAGCTATACGGGAAGCCATAAAAGGCGCCGTCTTTCACCGACGTCATGTAGTCGGGCACCAGGTCGTTACCCAGCTCGTCGCGCTCGTTGACCACTGTCCAGAGCGCGCCGCTTTCGGGATTCCACGACATGCCGTTGGGATTGCGCAAGCCCGATGCAAATATCCGCGACTTGCCTGTGGCCCGGTCGATCTCCACGATGGCCGCGCGGCCTTCTTCGGCCTCGATGCCGTTTTCGCCCGCATTGCTGTTCGAGCCGACGGTGGCATAGAGCAGCTTGCCGTCACGGCTTGCGATGAGGTTCTTGGTCCAGTGATGATCGATAGGACCAGCCGGCAGGTCGGTCAGCTTTTCGCCCGGTCCGCTGATCGATGTATCGCCCGTGTGGTACTTGAAGTGCAAAACGGCGTCCGTGTTCGCAACGTAGAGATCGTCGCCGACCAGCACCATGCCGAACGGCGAGTGCAGCTTGTCGATGAAGACGCTTCGCATGTCGGCCACGCCGTCGCCCTTCGTATCGCGCAAGAGGATGATGCGGTCCGGGCTTGCAACGCCTGCTCCCGCGCGTTTTTGAAACTGCTTCGTGATCCATCCCTTGATGCCCGTGTCAGGATCGTGTTGCGCAGGCGTGTTGCTTTCTGCCACAAGCACATCGCCGTTGGGCAAGGTGGTAAGCCAGCGCGGATGGTCGAGCCCTCTTGCAAATGCATTCACCGCGAATCCGTTGGCCGCTGTAGGCATGGTGCCTTCGGGCCACGGATTGGCAGGCGCCACGTTGAGCGTGGGAAGGAGCGTAGTGTGAGGCGGCGGCAGCGTAGGGGACGGGCCGAAGCCGATCGATCCATCGGATGCGTCATTGGCGCACCCGGCCAGCACACCAGTAAGCATTGCTATGCCGCAAAACGAAGCGCGAAGCATGTAATCACGCACCGCCGATCCCTTCCGTGACCTTGCCCGTGCCGTCGCATGTCGCGCATCTCTGCCCGTCCTTCTTGCCCGAACCGCTGCAAGCCGGGCAGATGTTTTCGCCGGTGCCCGGTGTGCCGGGGGCGGCTTCATCGCCGGGATTGAGATCGGTGTTCTCAGGCATGACATCTCCTTGGTGATTCATACAGTCGCAGCCGGCGGCTTTGCGGGTGCCGGCTACATACGACAGCAAGTAACGTTCCTCAAGGCTTGCGGCCGAACGCTTCGCGGAGTTTCTTCTTCGCGTTGTCGAGTACGGTTCGCCGCGACTTCGGCAAATTGCGCCCCGCGCGATTGATATAGAAATTCAGCATCGACATGGCCGACTGGAACGGTGTGCCCTTGCGCCGGTTGCTGCGCGTGGACGACTTCTTCAGCGAGTCCGCAATCTCCTGCGCATTGCCCTCCTTGAAGATGTCCCTCTTGATGTCCATCGCGTCGCTGGTTTCCATCACGTGACGCGACCAGCGTTTCGAACCCGATGGTTTCGGTTTTGCCCGAGCATGTTTCTGGCGCGTCGTGTTGCGTTTGCCTGCAGTTTTCGAAGCGGTTGCCATGCTGTGTCCTCCTTATTTGCTGTGCTCGCCGATCAGCCGATGCGCATGTTTCAACGCGTCCACGATCGCGCGAAATGCGGCTTCGCGCGTCCCGGCATCGGGCGCCCGAAGCGCATACGATGGATGAAACGTCGCAATCACCAGACGTCCGTCGTGCTCGATTGCCTGGCCCATCGATGCCTGAAGTTTTACGGTCGATTTCTGCAGGACCGACTTCAACGCGGTTGCGCCCAACGCAACGATCACCTTCGGATCAAGTTCCGCAAGCTCGCGTTCGATCCAGTAATGACATGCATCGACTTCGCGTTGCGCCGGTGTTTTATGCAGCCGGCGCTTGCCTCGTGGTTCCCATTTGAAATGCTTCACCGCGTTGGTCACGTAGACCTGCGAGCGTTGTACGCCGGCCTCCTGAAGCGCGTTGTCGAGCAGGGCGCCGGCCGGTCCCACGAATGGCTTGCCCTGCAGGTCCTCCTGATCGCCGGGCTGTTCGCCGACCATCATCAACGGTGCATGATGCGGACCGATGCCCGGCACTGCTTGCGTTGCGGCTTCCCACAGCATGCATCGGCGGCACTGGTCGAGCCGCTCCGGGTGCTGATCCGGAAACATGCCGATAGGCTTGGTTGCCATGATCGTCTCAGCTTTGGTTACCTGCAACGCTGCGGGCTTCATCGAGCGTGAGGGTTGCACGCATCGCTTCTGCGAGCTTTGCCGTCGGCGCTTCCCGATCGCACGCAACAATTGCCGCGACCTTGCCGTCCTTTATCAGATAAGCGATGAAAGCCTGCGAGTCGAGATCGCCGTCGATCAGGACATCGTCATGCTCGCTTGCGTGGCCAAGGTATTCGAAGCGCTTGCCGAAATGATAGGTCCAGAAATAAGGCACGCCGGTGTAGTGCTCGTCGCCACCGGCCATGTTCAGCGCGGCAACGCGTGCATGTTGCTGAGCGACGCGCCAGTGTTCTATGCGCAGGTCCGCATCAGAACGTGGCAGCGGAAACTGCGCGACGTCTCCGGCAGCGTACAGTCCGGGCGCGGCGCGCATGGCGCTGTCGACCTTGATGCCGCCGTCATGCGCGAGCGCAATGCCTTGCAGGAAGTCGGTCGCCGGCCTTACGCCTGTTCCTGCGATCACCACATCCGCCGGAATCGTCTCGCCGCCGTCAAGCTCGACAGCGTGAACGGCGTCGCCGCCAATCAACGCCTTCACCTTCGATTCCATCCGGAACCCGACGCCGTTCTTCTCGTGCAGCCGCTTGAACATCAGGCCGAGTTCATCGCCGAATTGCGTAGCGAGCGGGATCTTGCCGGGCGCGACCACGGTCACGTCGAGACCGCGTTTTTTAAGCGATGACGCCACCTCCAGCCCGATAAAACTCGCCCCCACGATGACCGCTTTTTTCGCGTCCTTGAGCGATGCGTCGAGCGTTGCGGCGTCGTCGCGCGAACGCAGCAAATGCACGCGGTTCAAGTTCGCGCCGGGGACGTCCATGGGTTTGGGAGTACCACCCGTGCAGATCAGCGCCGCGTCGTAATGCAGCGTGAGTTCGTTGGGCAGGTCGATGCGTTTATCGGCGGCATCGAGTTTGATGACCTGAGCTTCAATGCGCTCGATGCGCCGCTTCGTGGCGAAACCTTCGGGCAGTAGCGACGGAACTTCGCCGGGCGGCATATCGCCGGAGGCAACGAATTTGCTTAACGCCGTGCGGTCGTACGGCTCGCCGGACTCTGGCCCGATCAACACGATACGTCCGTGAAAGCCGCCTTCACGTAGCGCGGTGCATGCAGCAGCACCGGCCGCGCCCGCGCCGATGATCGCAAACATGCGTGTATCGGCGGATGGAAAACTCGCGGGCGGTTCTTCGGCTTGCGACGAAACCAGCACGTTGCCGTTTTCCACCGACACCGGGTAGCGTTTCAAGCCGATCAGCGCGGGCGGCTCGATCACGCGGCCATCGTCGATTGCGAACGTGCCCTTGTGCCAAGGACACACGATGCGCCCGTTGCACACGGCGCCTTCCTCGAGCGGCGCGCCGGCGTGCGGGCAGTCCGCCGAAAACGCGTGGACGTCGTCACCTTGCCGCACGAGGAGGATTGGGATATCGGACAGCGTCACCCGGATGCCGTGGTCCTCGGGAATGTCGTCCAGCCGTGCTGCTTGCTGCATCGGACCTGCCATGTCGCGCTCCCGTCTGTCGTTCACGACGGTTCAGCAAAAAGCGGGCCGTCGGGACAAGGCGAAGGCGAAGGACAAGGCGCGAAGGGTGATCAGGCCGCCATGCGCTCGAACGATGCCGCCCCGCCGCGCACGGAATCGAGAATGATCGATGCAAGCCGTTCGACAGGCGGCGCAGATTTGATCGACGCCCGTATGAGCGACAGCGGCAATGACGGCAAATCGGGCAGCCCTGCGGCGTGTGCATCGAGCGCGCAAACCGACCTTGGCAAGCCGTATTGCGTCCGCACTGTCAGCCCGAGTCCCGCAGCGGCAGCGGCCCACAAACCGGACAGGCTCGGACTCGTGAACGCGACGCGCCAGCGGATGTTCATGCGATCGAGTTCTGCTGTCGCCGCGCTAAAAAAGAGGCACGCGCGATCGAACGCGACCAGCGGCAGCGGTTCATCGGCGGCCGGATTCCAGGGCAGGGTGGATGAACCGATCCAGCACATCCGCGGCTCGGCGATCAGCTCATGCTGGACGCCGGGCCGGGTTTCCCGCGCGGCCGACGACAGGTCGCCCCAAACCAGCGCGAGGTCGAGTTCGTTCGAATCGATACGCTCGAACAGTTCCGTATTGCGCGCCACGCGCGCTTCAATACGGACCTTCGGATGCGCGCGAGAAAACCGGCCGAGCACGTCGGGCAGCATGATCTCGCCGAAGTCCTCCTGCAGCCCGAGCCTGATCCATCCCTCCAGATCGGGGCCGCGCACGGCGACGGCCGCTTCGTCGTTGAGATCGACGAGGCGGCGCGCAAAGCGCAGCATGGTCTCGCCGGCGTCGGTCAACGCGAGGTTGCGGCCCGCCTTCTTGAACAACGGCGCGCCAGCCTGCTCTTCCAGCTTCCTGATCTGGGCACTGACGGCCGAAGTCGAACGCCCAATCCGGTCCGCCGCCTTCGCAAAGCTCCCAAGCTCCATGCCGACCACGAATGTGCGCAGCGACGCGATTTCGAAATTGGTTTGCGACATGTCGAACCGTCCTGTTTTGTCGAAGTGTTGGTTCGATATTACTTGATATTCAGGACCATCGCGGTGCGTCACACTGTGTGCATCGAAACTGAACGGATGCCATACAGCGATGCAAACTCAATGCGCAATTCCCTTGGCGGCAGGGGTGGGACGTGGTCTTGGCGCCTCCCATCGCTGGAAGGTGCTCGGCGTTGGCGTGGCGGCGAACGTCAGTTTTTCGGCGGCGATCGCAGGCATTCCGACCACAGCCGTCTGGTTGCGCGCGGATTATCACCTCGGCAACTCGGCGCTTGGACTGGCGCTCGGCGCGATGGGCCTGGGCGTGGCGATCTCCGAACTGCCGTGGGGCGTGGCGACTGACCGGTGGGGCGACCGTCCGATCCTTCTCACCGGCCTGGCGACCGTGGCGGCTGCGTTCCTCGCGATGATGCTGTTCGTGGTGCCATCGGCGGCGTCGGTGCCTTCGTTGCTGTGGCTGGTGTTATCGATGTGCGGCGTCGGTCTGCTCGGCGGCAGCGTCAACGGATCGAGCGGACGCGCGATCATGCGCTGGTTTCAGGAAGGCGAACGCGGCCTCGCGATGCTGAAGCCGATGTTTTTCCGCCCGACCGGTACATGATGGAGCGTTTCATTACGGCGCCAGTTGTCTTCAACGGCGACCGCCAAGGCGAGGGTTTGCCTTTCGATCCGCTCATCAATGCGGAACTGAAA
>NZ_JBSIPA010000015.1:0-38134 GCF_053574605.1 Caballeronia sp. M23-90
TAGGTCCGGCCGTCCCGCAAAAAAATTCTCGGCGCGTCCGACGAGCAACGTATCGCCACCGGTTGCATCGATAGCCTTTCGTGCCGCGTGCATCCGCTCGACCGCAATATCGATGCTGAACAGCGGCTCGTCTGCGTTGCCGGTCGAATCTTCAATCGATAATCCCGCAACACCGGTCGCAACCGCAAGCCGCACGCTTTCGGCGACGCCGTTGGCATCGGACGCGTAACCGTTTTCGAAGTCCGCGTTGACCGGTAAATCCGTCGATGCAACCATGTCCCGCAAATGCGCCAGGATCAGGTCACGCGCCACGGTATTGTCGGCCTGCCCGAGCGACCACGCGAAGCCGGAACTGGTCGTGGCGAGCGCCTTGAACCCGAGGCCCTCAAGATACCGGGCGCTGCCGGCGTCCCAGGGATTCGGAAGCATGAAGCAGCCTTGTTCATGAAGCGCACGGAAGGCAGCACGTTTTTCGGCGATGGAACGGCTCATTTGAAGTCTCATTGTTTGGCGCATGCATAAGTCGGGCGGATGCCCTGAGCTGAATACTAAGCGCTTCGCGCGCATATGCAATGTTCAAGCCGCCTATGTCCCAACCGATACAAACAACTGCACCATCGGCGCCTTTGATCCACCCGGCACCGGTGCACGCAGCGGCACGCCATACGTGCCGCGCAAATCCACATGACGCGACCACTGGACGCGCAAACCCGCACCCACGCTCACCAGCGATCCGTTGCTCGCTTCCGCCGGCTGGTCGATGCGGTTCCACGCGTGCCCGGCATCGAGAAAGACGAAGGGCTGCATCGCGATACTGCTTGCGCCTATGGGTATGCCCGGCGTACGCACTTCCGTCTGCACGTTCCATCCGCGGTCGCCCAGCACCACATACGGGTCGTATCCGCGCACGCTGGTCTCGCCGCCCAGCCCAAGTTCCTCGCTCGGCAGCAAGGTATTCGGCGTCCATTGAAACGTGCCACGCGCGCTGAACGCGAAGCCTGCGCCGAGCGCGAAGTCGTGTTGGCCGCCAAGCTGCAAGTACGCATATCGGGCGGTTGCGCCTTGTCGCGCGGTGGTGAATGCAGTATCGCTGTTGTCTGAATCGAGCCCGCCCGGACTTGCCACGAGCGTGACGTTCGCACGCGCCAGTCCGAAATCATCGGGCTTGCTGATCGAGTACGAAGCCAGGAACTGATGCACGTGCACATTCGAATTGAAGACCTGGAAACCGCCGAACTCGAGATCGTTGTTGGTTCGCTTGAAGTCGTAACCGAACTGCATCTGCTGATTCCAGTCCCCGGCCGGCGGCAATAGCCAGTCGTATCGGATACTTGCTTGCGCGGAGATGCCGGTCTGGCCGTAGCTGTCGGGCAGCCTCGGCGTGCTTTGGGCATAGACCCCGAACAGTTCGATGCGGTCATGCCATGGCAGCGGCGCCGAATAGCTCAGCGAATGCGCCATGAAGCGGGCGCGATCCGGACGCCCTTCTATGTCGGGATTGCCGCCGAAAATATCGTTGCTCGCGGTGAATTGATACGCGATCTGCTGATCGAGTCCAAACAGATTCCCATAGTCGATGCCGGCAAAAAAGCGGTCGCGGCCGAGTTGCGGAACGCCGGCGTTATCGTAACCGGCGTTGACGCGCAGCGGCAGGCGATCATCGGTTTGAAGAAGGACATCGGTGGAATTTGCGGCCGTGCCCGGCGCGTAGACTACATCGACGCTCCGGTACGGATTTGCGTTGAGCAACGCGAGCCCCGCCGCAACCTGCGATTGCAGGATCGGCTCGCCGGGACGCAGCGGCATCTCGCTTGTCAACACGGCATCGGAGAAATAGCGGTTCCCGCTTGCACGCACTTGCCCAAGCCGAAACTCGGCAATCGCGATATGCACCACGCCGTTGGTCACGTCTTGCTCGGGCACGAAAACATCGACGAGCGGTTTGCCCGCAGCACGATACCGCGCGACGACCGCACGGCGGATCTGCGCGAGGCGCTCGAAGGTAAGCGGCTTGCCGATGTCGGGCTGGAAGGTCTGCAGGAAGGCGGCATCGAGAACGGCAAGTCCTTCGGCGCTGATCTGTGCTTGCGGCGCCGATGTGTCAGACGTACCAGCCGGCACGAAGATCAAGGCCGCAAGCGACGGCACCGCGACTTGCGTAGCCTGCGGCATCTCAACGGCCTGGGGCGGCGACGCCTCACGCTTGATCATGGAAGGCGGCGTTTGCGGCGCGACATCACGATACGACTGCGCATGTGCGGACACTGAGAGCGCAGCCGCGTACGAAGCCGTCAGCAGGCGTCGTACGTTACGCGACATGGCCTGGCGCTCAGTTCTCAATCTGCCGGCGCAACAGGGAATGCGCGGCGCCGGCGGGCGGTCCGAAGCCCGGTACGATGGACGTCGAGATCATTCGGCATACTGATGGAGACGGCATGGTGATCTCCGTGACACGAACGCGGGCGCGCCATGGGGTGGCACACCATCGCATCCGATTAGCCGGTCACCGGGTACCTTGCGCAATCGGCCAAAGGAGAATAGCAGATGGGTCGGAGATGCAAAGCACGTTAATCGGACAATCACTGTTCAAAAAGAGACGAAAGCGCCCTCCGCCAACGTGGGAAACGACCTGATACGAAAGCTCGGCGGATGTTCTTACCGTCCTCATGAGCGTCATGCAAAACCGGTCAAACGGGCTTGCCCTCGCTCGATGCCCAGTTCGGCATCAGCGTGTTGGTCGGGAGGGTTTCATCGATCATCTTTTTGGCGGTCTGGATTCCTGCGACCGGCAGACCCGTCGGATCGAGCACGCCGATCTGCACCAGCACCGAAGCCTGATCCCAGTAGATGTGCTCGTTGTAAAGCTTGTCGCCGCGAAACCGGATTACCGCCAGCATGGGGACCTCGAAGTATTTGCCTGTGGGCTTGAGTCCCGGCAACAGCCAGTCGATCTCGCGATCGTGCGTGGCGCAGAACACGAACTCATCGACAACCCGATCCGAGCCGATGGTCCGGGACACCGGAATCAGGCGTGTATCGGCGGGATTGGAATCGACGAAATGGTACTTGTAAAAGCGCTTCAATTGATCATGACCGACACCGCCCGTCATGGTCGGAACGTGGTTCACGTAAGGCTCGGCCACCATGGTCGGCATGACGGCGTCGACGTCGCGCGTGCCGAACTCGTAGTAGCAATGCATCTCCCACAGGCGGTTCAGGTCGTACACGGGACCCAGCACCTTGCGCAGCAATGACAGGGTCCGCGAATAGGCCATCAGGGCCGCGGGTTTGTCGTAGTGATCGCGCTCGGGCGTGGCGAAGGCGTGATCGCAACCCGCGTAGACGTAATGCTCGATCAGCGGTTTGCCTGCAAACGCGGCTTCGAGTTTCGCGCGGGTTTCAGGCGGCGTGAACGTATCGTTTTCGGCGAAGTGGAAAACCATCGGGCAGCGGATGGTGGCGATCTCGCCGAGATACGCATCGAGGTCCACGCCGTAGTAACTCACCGCGCAGTCCACGTCCATGCTTGCCGCTGTGCGCATCGCGAGACGACCGCCGAGGCAATAGCCGATCACGCCAAGCTTGCCCGCTTGCTCGGGCAGCGCACGCAAAGCAGCAAGTGTCGCGGCGATATCGTCGAGCGCTTGTGATTCGTCGAATCTCGCGTTGAAGTCGAGCGCAGCGGCGAAATCCGCTTCGCCGTAGCCCAATACCACGCCGGGTTTCATGCGCCAGAACAGATCCGGTACGAGCACGACGTAACCTTCTTCGGCGTAACGGTCGGCCATCGACTTCATGTAGTCGTTGATGCCGAAAATTTCCTGGAGCAGTACAAGGCCGGGACCCGAACCTTGCGCGGGTTTCGCGAGATAAGCTGTAAATCGGCCGCCGTCCTGCGCCGTGATATCAATCGTCTGACTGCTCATGTCGCCCCTTTTGGTTCGCTTGATGAACGATAGTTGCCTCGCGTGAAGCGCATATTGTGCACTGGGTCGATCAAGGAGATCATGCCGGTCAAAATGTTGAACACGCACGCTATAGCCTCATAATTCGACGACCGCACAACGAAAACATTTACCGACCATGCTTATCGACGATCCCGCTACCCTCGCCTCCCTCGAAACCGCGTTCGACGCGTATGAAGTCGCGTTGACCACCAACGATGTCCCGGCGCTCGACGCGCTCTTCTGGGACAGTCCGCATACGCTTCGATACGGCGCAACCGAAAACCTGCAAGGTTACGAAGCGATCCGCGAGTTCCGCGCCAAGCGACCGGGCAGCGCGCTGCAACGGACGATCATCGACCGGTCAGTGACGACGTTCGGAACGGAGTTTGGCGTGGCGAACATCACGTTTCACCGCAACGGCGAAACGCGGACCGGCCGCCAATCGCAGACCTGGGCACGTGTTGACGGCGTGTGGAAAGTGGCCGCCGCGCACGTGAGCTGGATGGATGAACCGAAGCCGTGACGTAGACATGCTGCTGGAACGTCTCGGTAATCGAACGCGGCGAGCTTGTCGCCGTGGCCAGGAAGAACGGCACCATCTCGCCCCAATGGCCGGCGAAGATGTTGAGCTTTGGATACTTTTCGAAGAAATCCGCCAGGATGGTTGTGGCATACGCGGTGGGATCGTCCAGCGTTTGCGCGGCCCATCCCGCCATATGGTGCGCCGGCGCCGGACCTTTCTCAAACGCGCGATGCGGGCAGTGTGCTCAGTATCTCGTGCAGTTCATTGGCAAAGATAACCGGGTCGCTTGCATAGCTCACGTGATGCCCGATCATCTCGATGCAGGGGCAAGGCAGTTCACGCGCCAGTTGGCGTGCAGTCTGCGCGTAGAATGCGTCGCCGCTCGCGCGGCCAACGGCGGTGACCATGGCCACACCACCACGGCGCAATGCATCGAGACCGGGAATGAAACGGTTGATGACATTGAATTCGTGTGCAAGGAAGCGCTCAAAGTCGCCGCTGTCCTGATCCGGTGGAGCGATTGCTGCAGAAGGAAGACCAACAAACGATGAGGCGAACAGCTTCATGGCGGGAGCACCACCCTGCGTGCGATAGGTGTCATACACGCTGTCGAAAAACTTTCGCCATATCACGCCGTCCGGCAAGATGTCGCTGACAGGCGGCTCGTGGTCCACCAGCCCTCGAACGAGCTGCGGATGATCCTCTGCCAGCTTCAATGCAATATTGGCGCCGGCGCTGTTGCCGAACACAAACGCCGGTTCACCGCCCATCGCATGGATGACGGCGGCAGCATCCCGGCCTTGTTGCGCCATGTTCATTTCGGCATGTTTGTCGCCGGTGCTGCGCGAATTCGCACGGCGGTCGTAACGGACGACTGTGTAGCGATCGGCTAATTGCGCCGAGAGTCTGATGAAACGACTGCTGTCACCATTTCCCCCAACGATCAATAAAAGCAACGGCCCTTGGCCTTCAACGTCGTAGGCAATCTCTGCATCTTCATTATGGACAGTGGCGGATAGATTCATGCGGAACTCCCTGAGTAATGGCTCGTGATGCCAGCGACGATGAACATGACCGCCGCCAGGACGATTCCAATCATGTGATAAATACCGGATGAGCTCCAATAACTTTATCTAACCGATCAATCAGTTCACCTGACCCTTGAATTCCTGTCATGCGACAGATCACGCGGCTCTAGCCTCCCGCGAGCGCAACGGATGTTCAACCGGGGTATCGAGAACCAGCCGCCCGAACTCCTTCGCCGCCAGCGTCTTTTCGCCCTTGCCCCACAGCAGCCTGAACTCGGCTTCGGGCAATGCGGGCAAACCGTATTGCCCATCGATCACGGCGATGCCCGGTTCAAGGTCGTCTCGTGTCAGCACGGTGATCGCAAGTCCGGCCATGACGGCTGCACGAATGCCCGACTGACTCGACGATGTGAACGCCACATGCCAGTTCACGGGCAAGCTATCGAGCGTTTCGACGGCCACGCGCCGGTTCACACAAGGCGCCGGAAAAAACGCCAGCGGCAATGACGCGCCTTCGCGTACCTCGAACGATTCGGCCGCCGCCCATACAAACCGCGTGCGCCGCAGCACAATGCCTTCGTCGCCACTTCCGTGCTTGTGGCTCTTCACGCACAACACCACCGCGAGATCGAGCTCCTGCGCGGCAACCATCGCTTCCGAATCGATACTCATGCCAACGCTGACATCGAGCCGCACGTTTGGAAATGCCCGCGAAAATTGCGTCAGCAACACGGGCAGGCGCTCGCCCATGAAGATATCCGGTGCGCCGAACCGCACCACGCCCGATGCCGGCGATGAATGAAAACGCCGCGTGACCGCCTGCATCGCATCGAGGATTTGCGTGGCGTAGCGCAGGAAATCCTCGCCGTCCTCGGTCAGTGTCAGCGTGCGCGTCGTGCGGTAAAGCAGCGGCCTGCCGACCTCTTCTTCCAGGCGCCTGATCTGGTGACTGATGGCAGATTGCGTCAGGTTCAGCCGACGGGCGGCCTTGGTGAAGCCTCCCGCTTCGGTGACGGCGATAAACGCACGCAGCAAGCCTGGATCAAGATTCATGGTCGCTCGAATGATGAAGTGATTTACTGGATGATAGTAAATTAAATCATTTCCGTCATGGAGACGAATTGCCGAGAATGGATTTATCCCTTCTTTCGGTAGCTCGTCATGGATGCTTTGCCTCGCGTCACCGCATCAAGGCAATTCGCGCTTACGTTGTTGCTTGCGGCCGTCATAGCCGCAACTTATGGCTTTGGTGTGTACTTGTTTCCGGTTGTCCTGCCCGCGATGAAACACGATCTTGGCTTCGGGTATGCGCAAGCGGGATACATCACCGCAGCCCGGCAAATCGCGAATGTGCTGGTGGCGTTGCTGTCCGGCCTTGCTGCTTCGCGTTTTGGCGCAGCAAGAGTCATGCTGGGGGCCACCGCGTTATCGGCTGTCGGGCTTGCGTGCCTGGCCTTTGCCGATCACACCTGGGTCATGGGAGTTGTGCTTGTTGCACTCAACGCGTTCGCAGCGGCGACGTGGGTGCCCATGATGGCGCTCGTCGCGCCTTTGATCGATGAACGTCATCAAGCGAAAGCCATTGGCGTGATCGGTAGCGGCACCAACTATGGCGTGTTGCTCAACGGGCTCATGGTGCCGGGGTTGATGGCAGCGTGGGGATGGCGTTCCGTGTGGCTTGTGAGCGCGTTGTTCACGGCACTGCTGAGTGTCGTGATCTTGCTGATGTTTGCACGGCTTGGACGGCCGGAAACGCGCGTGAAAGCGCAGCCAGGAGTCAAGGGGCCACGGTTCGCCGCGCGGACGCTGTTCTCGCGGCGCTGGCAGCTCGTGTACGCAATCGCGTTGCTCTCGGGCTTTGCCGGCGTGCCGTTCATCACCTATTTCTCGGCTTATGCGCACGATGACCTGCATCTCGGACTCGATGTCACCGCGCATGCCTGGGCGCTCGTCGGCTTCGTGGGTGCGGTAAGCGGCCTGACTCTCGGCATGATAGGCGATGCACGATCTTCTGCCTCACAACCGCAACGTGACGGCATGCGCACGGCGCTTGTCAGCGCAGGGATTCTATTGCTGTGCGCGTCGTTGATAGCGGCATCGCGTCCCGGCGTTTATGCGTTGATGATCGCAGCCGTTGCGTTCGGCTTTTCGTTCTTTCCGCTCTTCGGGTTGTTGCATGCGTATGTCGGCAAGACGAGTGAACCGGCGCTCGCGGCTATCGTGTGCGGAATTTGCGAAGCGTCATTCGGTGCAGGGGGCGCGCTCGGTAACGTGCTCGGCGGTTTGTGCAAGAGCGTGGCCGGGTCGTTTCAACCGGTGTATTTTTTCGCGGCAGGCGCGTCCGTCGTGGCAATCGCACTGAGCTGCTTTATGCCGGGCGTGCGGCGAGCGGAATCGACTAATCGATGCACACTCGCCGACGCGCGTTGACGTGACCCAAAAACCGCGCGCCATCTGGAATTTCAGGTGATCGCGCCGATCTGCCAGGGCACGAATTCGTTCTGTCCATACCCGTGCACTTCGCTCTTCGACAACGTGCCCGATGCCGTCGCCAGCATCAGTTCGAAGATCTCCTGGCCGAGTTCATCAATGCTCTTTTCGCCATCGAGAATCGAACCGCAGTTCATATCTATGTCTTCTTCCTGACGCTTCCACAAAGCGGTATTCGTGCTGAACTTGAGCGATGGCGACGGCGCGCATCCGTAAGCCGAGCCGCGTCCGGTCGTGAAGCAGATCAGGTTCGCGCCACCCGCGACCTGCCCCGTCGCGGACACCGGGTCATAACCCGGCGTGTCCATGAACACAAGCCCACGCGCGCTGACATGCTCCGCGTACTTGTAGACATCGACGAGATTGGTCGTGCCGCCCTTCGCCACCGCGCCGAGCGATTTTTCAAGGATGGTTGTAAGGCCCCCCGCCTTGTTGCCCGCCGACGGGTTGTTGTTCAGGTCAGCGTTCATCCGCGCACAATATTCTTCCCACCAGTGAATGCGCTCGACGAGCTTGTCGCCCACTTCCTTCGATACCGCCCGTCGCGTCAGCAAATGCTCCGCGCCGTAAATCTCCGGCGTCTCCGACAGGATCGCCGTGCCGCCATGTGCGACGAGACGATCGACCGCGGCGCCCAGCGCCGGGTTCGCCGTGATCCCCGAATACCCATCCGAGCCGCCGCATTGCAGGCCGATCACGAGGTGGCTGGCATCGACGCGTTCACGCACGACCTCGTTCGCTTCCACGAGCATGACCTTGATCGCCTCGATACCCGCAGCTACCGTGCGCGCGGTGCCGCCCGTTGCCTGAATCGTCATGGTTTTGAGCCGGGCGCCTGTTTCGAGGTGCTGCTCCTGGAGCAAACCGTCGATCTGATTCGTTTCGCAACCGAGGCCGACCAGCAGCACGCCGGCAAAGTTCGCATGCCGCGCGTAGCCGCCGAGCGTGCGGCGAAGCATCTTCAGGGCTTCGCCTTCGGAGTCGACCGCGCAGCCCTGACCATGCGTGAGCGCGACCACGCCATCGACATTCGGAAATGCGGCGAGCGCTTCAGGATGCACATCGCGGCGAAAATAATCGGCGACAGCCCGTGCGGCGGTAGCCGAGCAATTTACCGATGTGAGCACGCCGATATAGTTGCGCGTCGCAATGCGTCCATCGGGACGGCGGATGCCGAGAAAACTTGCGGGCTGCACCGCGTGTTGCGTGGGTTTTGCATCTTCGCCGAACGCGTAGTCGCGATCGAAATCGCCCATTGCGAGGTTATGCACGTGCACGTGTTCGCCGACATCGATGTCGCGCTTCGCAAAGCCGATGATCTGCCCGTAGCGTCGGACGGGTTGCCCTTGCGAGACTGCTTTGACGGCGACCTTGTGCCCCGCCGGGATCAAACCGCGCACGGTGATGTCGCCATCGGCGAGCTGCATGCCCGCGACGAGTTGATGGCGAGCGATGAGGACATCATCGATGGCATTCAGGCGGACCGTCGCAGTGTTTGCAGGAGCAGTTTCAACTACTGGTTTCATAATGCGTATCTCCGTATTTTGCGTGGGGTGCGCGAGGCTCAACGCGATGCCGCTTTCGATGCAGCCAGGTCGCCCGCTTCCTGCCGCCGCCCTTTCATGCCGATGCTCAACAGCAGCAGCACGCCGATCACACCCGCCACCGCAAGCGCGCCCATGCCCGCACGCTGACTCTGAAAGAAACTTTCGACAGCGGTCTTTAATGTCGGCGCAATGAAACCGCCGAGATTGCCCAACGCACCGATCATCGCAATACCGCTTGCCGCCGCGGTCCCGCTCAAGTACGCCGTAGGCAGTGTCCAGAACAGCGGTTGAACGACCACAAAGCCGACCGTCGCAATGCAGAATGCAAACAGAACGGGGACGAGATGCGTGCCCATCGTCGAGAGGCCAATGCCCGCTGCCGCCATGACCAGCATCACCACCGCGACCTCGCGATGCTTGCCGCGGGCATCGGCGTAACCCGTCACGAAGCGCAACGCGACCAGCGCACAGAACCATGGAATCGCGGTGAGAAAGCCCACCTTCGCGCCAATCGCGGTCCCCGTCAATTCGGATATACGCGTCGGCAGATAGAAGATCACGCCATACACGCTGACCTGGATCGCAAAGTAAATGGCGACAAAACGCAGTACGTTCCAGTTCGCGAGCGCGGCAAGCGCGGTCGACGGACCATGGGCGACCTTCAGCCGGTCCTCCGCGGCGATCGCCGATTCGAGCGCATCTTTTTCGGCATCGGTCAGCCATTTCGCCTGACGCGGTTTGCTCACGAGATAGAAGAATGCGATCACGCCGACTATGGAAGCCGCGAGCCCTTCGATCAGGAACATCCATTGCCAGTTGCGCAGCCCGAGCAAACCGCCCATGACTTCCATGAGGTAGCCGGATAACGGACTGCCGAGCACGAGTGCGACCGGGACGCCGAAATAATAGATCCCGAGCGCCTTGCCGCGTTCGCGTGCTGGAAACCAGTAGGTCGAATAAAGGATCACGCCGGGCGAAAATCCCGCTTCGGCGACGCCGAGAATGAACCGCAGCACATAGAACGCGGTCTCGTTGTGCGCGAACATCATGGCCGCCGACGCCAGCCCCCACGTCACCATGATGCGGCTCAGCCAGACCTTTGCACCCACGCGATGCAGCATCATGTTGCTCGGAATCTCGAACACCGCATAACCGATGAAGAAGATCCCGGCGCCCAGCGCAAACGCTGCGTTGCCGATATTGGAATCGACCTGCAGCGCCTGCTTGACGAAGCCGACGTTGGAGCGGTCTAGCATGGAAAGCGCGAACATCAGCGCGAGAAATGGCGTGAGGCGCAGTCGCGCCTTGCGCACGGCGCTCGCCAACGGCTGGGACGAGAGGGCCTGAGTCTGCATGTGTGTTGTCTCCATCGTGAGGACGCCGGATCTGCCCGGTCTATTTCATCTGGCACCACTCTATGCATTGGCGCGATAAACATCCAATCGATTATTGACTACAATCGATTCCATCCGGTTATGAGTAGATGCAGGTTTACCCTTCACTCGCCCCTATGTCCCGACCTTCGTCACTACTTCCATCGGCCGTTCTCGCCCGCCTGCGCTACCGGCATCTGCAATTGCTCGACATCCTCGGCCGCACGCGCAACATGCGGATCACCGCCGAGCAGATGCACATGACACAGCCTGCCGCCACGAAAATCCTGGGCGATATAGAAGGCATGCTGGACGCGCCGCTCTTCGAACGCCTGCCGCGCGAGATGCGGCCGACCGAGCTGGGGCATCTCGCGCTGCGTTATGCGAACACCGCGCTGGGCGACCTCGGGCACTTCGTGAGCGAATTCACGACGTTGAAAAACGGCGGATATGGGCACATCACGGTCGGCGCTATATCGGCATCGGCGGCGCAACTGGTGACGGCGGGTATCGGGGAGATCCGGCGGCAACGGCCGCAACTCGTCGTGAAGCTGTTTGAACTCAGCAGCGATCAGCTTGCAATCTGGCTCGATGAAAAAAAGATCGACGTGATGGTCGGCCGTCTGACCGAGCCGCGTCATCATGCGTTGTTCGACTTCGAGGTGCTCGCGGCGGAGCCGGTTTGCGTGGTGGCGGGAAGCCATCATCCATTATTGAAAAAGCGGAAGCTGGAACTGGCCGATCTCGCGGAATGGCCGTGGATTCTTTATCCGCAGGTAACGGCGATCAGGCAGTTATTCGAGGAGACGTTCGCAGCCGCGGCCATCCCTGTACCGGTCGGGATGGTGGAGCTGACATCGATATTTTCCGCGCTGGAACTCTTGCAGGCGACCGACATGATTTCGCTGCAACCACAAGCCGCCGTCGAGAAGTATGTGAACAATGGCTTGCTGGGACAGCTTCCTGTTCCGATACGCCGCGTCATGACAAGCTATGGGATCGTCACGCGCAAGCACGAACTCCCTGCGCAACCGGTGCAGGAGTTTATCGGCATCTTGCGTTCGCTTGCGGCCGATAAAGAAAAGCCTTGAGCGTTACTTCGATGTTACCTGGACCAGCGCATCGATTGCGATGGCATAGCCCTTCACGCCCAGCCCCACGATAATCCCGCGTGCCGCCGGCGAGATGAACGAGTGATGCCGGAACGATTCGCGCGCATGAACGTTCGAGATATGCAGCTCGATCAACGGAACGCTCGCGCCCTTGATTGCATCGTGTAGCGCGACCGATGTATGCGTATAAGCACCCGGATTCATCACTACGCCCAGCATGGCGCCGGCCGCGACCTCGCGCCCGGCCTCATGAATCCAGTCGATCAGCACGCCCTCATGATTCGACTGCCTGCATTCCACCGCGACGCCCAGCTTGTCGCCTGCCTGCATGCACAGCGTTTCCACCGTATCGAGCGTGTCATGGCCGTACTGATCGGGCTCGCGCAAACCCAGCAAGTTCAGGTTGGGCCCGTTGATCACCATTACCTTCTTCATGACTTCGCCTCAGTATTTGATCTGGGAAACTGCGCGCAACTCGTCCGCCGTGGCTGTGCCAAACCCGAAGAATTCCAGATACGCCGGGATCATCTCGAAGAGCATGTCGGTGCCGACCTGCACTGCACAGCCCTTCTCTTTGGCTGCATGCAAGAGCGGCGTGTACTCTGATTTCATCACGACCTCACCCACGAACGTGGACGGCGAAATCCGGTCGATATCGAAAGGCAGCGGATCGTTCGCGTTCATGCCGATAGGCGTTGCATTGACCACCACGTCGTAGCCCGCCGGGTCTTTCGAGCCTGTCGTCACTTCGAGCTCGGGATAGTGCTTGCGCAAACGGGCGGCGAGTGCATCGGCGGATGCGCTGCTGGTGTCGAAGAGCGCTAGCGCCGATACCCCGGAGGCCGCCAGCGACGCCGCAATGGCAGAACCCACTCCGCCGCTGCCCAGCACGAATGCACGCGCGCCTTTCAATGGACGGCCCTTGCGTTCGACGCCACGCGTGAAACCGGCACCGTCGAATTGATCGCCGAGCAAGCTTCCATCCGAACGCAGCAGGATGGCGTTGCAAGCGCCTGCAATGCGCGCGGTGGGCGTGAGTTCGTCGACAAGATTCGTAGTCGTCACCTTGTGCGGCATGGTGACCAGCGCGCCGCGAATGTTGCTCAAACGGAAGAGCGACTTCACGAACGCGGCGTAATCGTCAGGCTTGACGCCCATCGGCACCACCACTGCGTCGATGCCCTTCTGCTCGAACCACGGGTTGTAGATCATGGGCGCCTTGAAGGCTTCCGTGGGATAACCCAGGTGCGCAATAAGGGTAGTTTTTCCGCTGATCATCGCTGCATGCCTTAAGAAGTTGGAACTGCGGAACACTCAGTCTGCAATTTCAACGCGGCGAACGTCGCCGACTATGAAGATGTACGACAGCGCGCCAACGAGCGCCGCCGCGCCTACGTACGACAGCGCGTAGAAGAACGAGCCCGTCTTCGCCACGATCAGGCCGATCACCAGCGGCGTAACGATGCCCGCAAGGTTCGCGCAAAAATTGAAGATGCCGCCCGTCAGTCCCATCAGATTTTTTGGCGCGATATCCGAGATCAACGTCCAGCCGAGCCCGACCATGCCTTGCCCGAAGAACGCGATCGAGAGAATGGTGATGACCAGTGCGTCGCTGCTGACGTAGTTCGCGGCAATGATCGTCGATGCCCCCAGCAAGCCGAAGATGATCGGCAACTTGCGTGCAATGTTGGCCGAGCCGGTGCGCTTGAGCAGAAGATCGGAGATCCATCCGCCGAACATCACGCCGACCGCCGCCGCAAGAAACGGCATCACCGCGAAGAAGCCGACCTTGAGCCAGCCCATGTGACGTTCCGTGGCTAGGTAGGTCGGGAACCACGTCAGGAAAAATACGAGCGTGGTGTTGCCCGCAAACTGCCCGAGGCACGCACCCGCGATCTGACGGCGCTTGAGCAGCTTGCCGACGTTGCCCCACGAGAAAGCCATGGTCTGCTGACCGCCCGCCGGCTCGAGGCCGCCGCCCGCGGAAATGTAGTCGAGCTCAGCCTGGTTCACCGACTTCGAATGATGCGGCTCGCGATAAAACAGCCACCAGACCATCCCGAACACAATGCCGATTACGCCCACCACAATGAACAAGGAGCGCCAGCCGAAGTTGCCCATGATCCAGAACAAGGCCGGCGCAAAACACGCGAGGCCGAGGTATTCGCCAACGGTATAAATGCCCGTGGCGCGTGCCCGCTCATGCTGCGGGAACCATGTGGCGACCACGCGGCTGTTGACCGGGAAGCATGGCGCTTCGCTGACGCCGAGCCCGAAGCGAAACAGCAGCAACGACTTGAGTCCGACGGCGAAACCCTGCATCAACGTGAAGAACGACCAGAACGTCAGCGCGAGAAAGTAGGTGACCTTGCTGCCGAAGCGGTCCAGAAAAACGCCGCCCGGAATCTGCGCCAGCGCGTATGTCCAGGAGAAGGCGGAGAAGACGATCCCCATCACGGCGGCATCGATTCCGAGCTCCTTCGTCATGGTCGGCGCTGCAATGCCGAGGACCGTGCGGTCCAGATAGTTGATCATCGTACCGACTGCCAGCAGCGCGAGGATCACGAAGCGCGTGCGCGACCGTGTGCGAACTGCGGCCGGCGCGGCCGTATGAACCGCGTGGGATTGGTGAACGTCTTGCATGACGCGTCTCCTGAATCGAAATATTGGATCCCGCCCTGCGGTTTTATTGCGCGAGCGATGTTATTGGACCGGTGGTCCGCCCATTAAAAGCGGTGATGATACCTACGCCGCAGCTCACTGCTGGAAGCCGTCGCTGAAAACTGCCGCTATAACGCTTGATGGACACTTTGATCAGCGTTCCTAATCTATTAAATTGATTTCTTGCTTACGGAAAAAGGCACTGCATGTCCGAGTGCCTTGTTGATCACTCGCCGCTTGTTAGCCGTGCCGGTATGTCGTCACAATAGAGCGAAGGCCGAGTCCGGGCAACGGAATATTAGAAAACACGTATGTTTATCGAACGCGTTCGTTCGGTAATCGCGCATTATTCGGGTTTGCACTAGACGGTGCTAGACGTTGACGAATCAGACTTCTCGCGCCTTCCCCAGCGCAATCAAATTCCCTTCGCCGAACCCTTCCCCACCGCGCCGCTCCACGATTTCGAAGAACATGTCCCCGGCCTCGTGCTGGATGAAAGTCTGCAAGAAGAGCAACGGCTTGCCGTCCTCGGCTATACGGCCATCGACGAGAATGCCGCGTGAGCGCAATGCCTCCACATCCAGTCCATGACCGGGCAAGCGTGCATCGAGTTGTTCGTAGTATTTTGCCGGCGGCTGCACGAAGCGCATGCCGCGTGCACGCAAGATGTCGACGGAAGCAAAGATATTCTTCGATGCCAGCGCGATATGCTGCACGCCTTCGCCGCTGTGATCGGGCAGATAGTCCTGCATCAGGCTCGTACGATACGTGCCTTCTTCATACACCGGAATGCTGAACGTCTGGCATGGCGAGACGATCACGGGCAGATCCTGTGCGACTTTCCAGTCGGGATGTATTGCGTGGATCTCCTTGAAATGGAGCACCTGGAGATAGAACTCCAGCCAGTCCGGAAGCCGGCCAGCCCCAACGGTCTGCGTAAAGTGATCGACCTTGACGAGCCCTGCGTCGTTGTCATGCAATGCAGATCTTGTGGTTTGTGCATCGAGCCACTTGAAATCGATGTCGTAGATGGACTTCGCTTTCTCGCTCGGTGGCGCGTCCCGGCCTTCCCAATGATCCACGAAATAAATATGCGAGTCGCCAATGCCCTGGATTGCGGGAATCATCAACTCGTTCGGTCCAAGCCGTTCGCCTTCGAAATCCCAGGCCCCAAACTCGACGGCGCGTTCGTGCGAGGTAGGTGCATCCAGCACGCGAAGGCCGATTGCACATATGCCCACGCCATGCGTCTGCGCAAAGCGGGTGGCGAACGAATCGTCGTCGGCGTTGACGAGGAAATTCATGTTCCCTTGCCGGTACAGCGTGACGTCCTTGCTGATATGGCGGGCAACCTGCGTAAAACCGAGTTGCTCGAAGAGCGCACGCAGCCGGTCAGGATCCGGGCTGGAAAACTCGACAAATTCGAGGCCGGCGACGCCGAGGGGGTTGTCGCCCTGCAGCGTTTGCGCCGAGGCAGCGCCAGGCAGGGAAGCATCGTTGTTCATCGAAAATCACCTCAGAGAAAGTCCGCTCACATTCGCCTGAGGCCTGGTCATCCGTAATGTCCGATGTCCAGTCGCAGCAAGCGCGTGAACAGATTATCGCCTCAGGCGGCGAGGCGTCAAACTCTCTGCACGTGTCCCTATGCCTGCGCGCGCCGCTGCGCATGGGCGGCAAGGCGCACGGGCGCGTTCGCCGCGCCGTATCCTTCGTAGCCGCCACGGCGTTCCACGATCTCGAGGAAAAAGCGTTCGTTGAATTGCTCCGTGTAAACGTGTAGAAACTCTCCGCCATCGGGATCGCGATCATAAAGAATGCCGCCTTCGCACATGCGCTCGATCTGCGTATCGTCGAATCCAAAACGGGCTTGCAGGTCGTCGTAGTAGTTGCGCGGAATGCGCAGCAACGGCACGCCTTGCGTACGCAACGCAGCGACGGTCGCAAAGATATCGCGGGTCGCGAACGCGACGTGATTGAGCCCCGAGCCGTGGTACTTTGAGAGCGATTCAACCACCGATGTATGCCGGTCTGCCGACGCATTCAGCACGATCCGCACAGACCCGTCGCGACTGCGCAACGACCGGCTTCTGACAAGGCCGTACGGGTCCGGCAAGAGCACGGAAACTTCTGCATCAAAACCGAAGGTAGCCTTGAAGTACAGCACCCACGTGTCGAGCGTATCGGCGGGGAGGTTCAGGCAAACGTGGTCGATACACCGCAGCGGACCCGCACCGCTCTTGCTTTCGATATTGCCGAGATTGAAATCGGTTTCGTAAAGCGTGGGTTCGCCGGGCGCTTCATCGACAAAATATTGCAGGCTTCCATCCGGCGCCTGCACGCTCGGCACCACGCGTTCGTTCGGCCCCACCCTGCCTGAAAACGGGACGAAGCCGAATGCCGCTGCGCGCTCGAAGGCTTGCGCAGCATTGTCGACCCGATATGCCGATGCACACACCGACAACCCATGCGCCTCATGAAAATCGCTCGCAAACGAGTTGGCCTCTTCGTTGAGCAGAATGCTCGCGTCGCCCTGCACGTAGAGCGTCACCTGCTTCGACCGGTGCCGCCCCGCTGCGCGAAATCCCATGCGTTCGAGCCATTGTGCGAGCGTTGGGCCGCTGTTTGCATCGACGGCGAATTCGAGAAACTGGAAGCCTGCGTGCGCAGGCGCGGCCGGCGGATGGAACAACGTCTCCTTCGATGCCCCCGCGCATTGCTCCTCGAGAAAGAGCAGCGAACGATAACCATCGACAGCAGTTGCCGCATTGGGCGCGGCACGAAAGCCGTCGTTGAAGATTTCAAGCGACAACGGTCCCGCGTAACCCGATGCCAGCACTGCACGCGTGAAGGCCGTCACATCCAGATCGCCTTGCCCGGGAAAACAGCGGTAATGGCGGCTCCATTCGAGCACGTCCATGGCCATTCTGGGGGAATCGGCGATCTGCACGAACGTGATGCGATCGGCGGGGATGCTGGCGATTTCATCGAGCGAATCGCCTATGGACAGCGTATGGAAGCTATCGAGAATCAGGCCGAGGTTGGCGTGATCGAGCGTATTGACCAGGCGCCATGCGTGCTTGTAGGAGTTGACATGCCGGCCCCACGCGAGCGCTTCGTAACCTGCGATCACGCCTTCGGCGCGCGCAAGGTCGGCGAACTTTCCGAGCTGATCGATGATCAGCGCATCGTCGCGGATCGTATCTGGTGATGCATTGCTGCAGACCAGAATGCGATCCGTGCCCAGTTGATGCATCAGGTCGAACTTGCGGCGGGCGCGTTCGAGGTTGCGCGCGAGTTTGTCGGCGCTGACGCCTTCGAAGTCGCGGAACGGCTGGTACAGCATGATCCTGAGTCCGAGATCGGCGCAGATGCGTTTGACGTCAGCGGGAGAACCGTCGAAGTAAAGGAGATCGTTTTCGAAGATTTCGACACCGTCGAAGCTGGCTGCGCTGATGGCTTTCAACTTTTCGATGAGCGTACCGCTGATGGATACTGTGGCGATGGATCTTTGCACGGAAGTCTCGGTGTGGTTGTTCGGGCGGTTTTTTATGCTGGCGCTTGAGTCGCGGGGTTCGGTACAGTGGGCGGGGGTGATGCCGGGTTGTTGCTTCTTACGCTACCGCGCGGTCTGTTCTAGCTGATTTTTTTAGCACTATTAGCCACTGTCCGTGGCGGGACTTCATTTCTTTTTCCAACGGCGAAAAAGAAACGAAGCAAAGAAAACGCCTTCCAACCGCTAATTCTTAAGTGTCCCGAGCGTGCAGTGACAACTGTTTGGTACTTCACAAGAACGCTCGACGCCATAACCACCAACACTTGAAACCCTCCCCCTCCGTCAACAGATACCCACACGCTTCGCCACCAGTAACTGTGGCAGTCAATACGGAAACCTGGCCCGAGTAAACAACGGGTTGAGCACATGACGGCGCTACAGCATCCTGAACTTGCCGAGACTTCGCCGCCGGTAATCCCGGGCAAGTACGGGCACAACAGAACCAGTACAGCAACCTCTTCGTTTGGGCGCCAGCGCGCGCAGCGCGGAAGCCTAATTAGCGGATTCCTACACTGGTGGCGAAGCGTGTGGGTATCCGTGTTCGGAGGGGGAGGGTTTCAAGTGTTCGTGATTGCGGCGTCGAGCGTTCTTCTGAAGTACCAAACAGTTGTACGTGCACGCTTGGGACACTTATGAGCCCTCGGTGGAGAGGCGTTTTCTTTGCTTCGTTTCTTTTTCGCCGTTGGAAAAAGAAATGAAGTCCCGCCACGGACAGTGGCTAAAAGTGCTAAAAAAATCAGCCAAAACAAACCGCGCGGTAGTCTAAATAGCAGCAACCCGGCATCAACCCCGCACCACCTCTTCCACACACAACCCTGACGCCAATCACGATCACGCAAGCCCCTAAACCTCAGGTCTTTTTCATCTTCGCGGCAACGACCACCGACAGTGCACATCCAATGGCGAGATACGCCGCCACCGGGTGCCACGAACCCCCGGCGAAACTCACCAGCGCCACCGCGATGAACGGCGTAAACCCTCCGCCCACCACACTAGCCACCTGGTACCCCACGCCCGCGCCGCTATAACGATATTCAGTGCCGAATAGCTCCGTGAACATCGGCTGCTGGACGCTCACGACCATGTCATGCGCAATGTTCGCCAGCATCACCGAGAAGACCACGATCCAGACGGTCGAGCGTGCATCGAGCGCAAGGAAGAACGGCACCGCGCTCAACATGCCGATCACCGCGCCAATGATGTAGATGCGCCGGCGCCCGAAGCGGTCGGCGAGTATTGCAAAACACGGAATGGTGAGAATGCTGACGGCGCCCACCAGCAACCCGATGTTCAGGAAAAACTGCCGGGGCATGCCGAGGTTGCTCGTGGAATAACTTAGCGCGAATGCAGTGACGATATACATCGTGAAAAGCTCGGCAAGACGCAGCGCAATGATCAGCAGGAACGCTTTCGGGTGCTGGCGCAGCGCTTCGAAGATCGGCAGGCGTTTGGCCTTTTGTCCCTTTTCGATGACCTTGTGCACAAACTCCTGCGACTCCTCCATGCTCGATCGAACCCACAACCCGATCAGCACCAGCACGACACTGAACACGAACGGAATGCGCCAGCCCCAGCTCTTGAAAGTGGCATCGTCCATGGTCTGGCTGAGAATGGAGACAATCCCCGTCGCGAGAATCAGGCCAACGCCATAACCCACTTGCACGCCGCTGCTATAGAACGCCTTCTTTTTGCTCGGCGCACTTTCCACGGCCATCAATGCTGCCCCGCCCCATTCGCCGCCCACGGCAAAACCTTGAATCGCACGCAACGTGATCAGCATCACCGGCGCCCACCAGCCGACGGACGCGAACGTAGGCAACAAACCGATCATCGCCGTCGACAAACCCATCATCATCACGGTCAGCACAAGCATGCGCTTGCGGCCCAGCCTGTCGCCGTAGTGCCCGAACACGAAGCCGCCCAGCGGCCGGAACAGGAAGCCCACGCCGAAGGTGCCGAACGCTGCGAGCGTGCCCATGGCCGGGCTCACTTTCGGAAAGAACTCGGTGTTGAACACGATCGCCGCGATGATCCCGTAGAGCAGGAAGTCATACCAGTCGACCACAGCGCCCACGAAACTGCCGAGTGCCGCCTTGCGGGCGCGGCTTTTATCGAGGTCCACACTCGCGACGCCGACAGGCTGGATTGCGATAGTCATTGCGTTGTCTCTGATATGTATTGGTTTGACTGTCCGATGTTTTTTTCATGCCGCTCGCGTAAGCGAGTCGATCGGTTCAGGAGTGGATGAAGCATAGGATGGCGTCTTTTGCAGGGCAACGGTTTCTATAGGTGTGAACGCGATTATCGAACGAGAATGTGCGATCAGCGATTGTTTATCGGGTTAGCACTAAGGCCTGGAACGGCGTCCGCGAGGCACGCCATCCGGATTCTGCATTATGAATGCGTGAAACATCAACGCGCTCATGTGAGCGATAATCGCCCGTACGCCATCACTGATCGCACGGATTTAGGATTAATGCTTATGACCAAACGACCGCCTCTCGACAAACGCGACTGGATCGCGGGGCTCGAAAAAGGTCTTGCAATACTCGAGGCTTTCGACAGCGACCATGCACGCATGACCCCGACGCAGGCCGCGGCTCGCACGGGAATGACGCGCACGGCCGCGCGCCGGCATCTGCTCACACTGGAGCATCTCGGCTATGTGGAAAGCGACGGCAAGCTCTTTGGCCTCACCCCGCGCGTGCTGCGAGTCGGTTGGTCGTACTTCGATTCCGCGCGCTTGCCCAAGCTCGTTCAGCCCTATCTGCAACAACTCAGCGCGACGCTCAACGAGTCGGTCTACATGAGCGTGCTCGATGAATGGGAGCTTGTGTTCATCGCGCGCAACGGCACCTCGCGTGTGATGACAACGGGCTTCGTGCTCGGTGCGCGAGTGCCGGCGCCGCTGACATCGCCGGGTGTGGTGCTGCTCGCCTACAAACCCGATGAAGACGCGGTGCACGAGTGGCTCAACACCACGTCGCTCGCGCCGTTCACGCCCCATACGCTAACCAACAAGGTGCGGCTGCAGGAGAAGATCCGGCAGGCGCGCGCCGATGGATTTGCGGTCATCGAACAGCAGTTGCAGGTTGGTGTGCGCGGGATTGCGGTGCCGGTGAAGGACCGGCATGGCGAAGTCGTCGCGGCGCTCAGCACCAACATGCCGATAGGACGCGAAACCACCGAAGCCGCCGTCAACCGCGTGGTGCATCACCTGCAAGAGACCGCGCTCGCCATGCTGAACGTTGTTTGATGTGGTCTGAGCGAGCCCCGACATCATGAATCTCCGGCACTTGCATGCGTTTGTCGTCCTTGCGGAAGAACTCAACTTCAGCCGCGCGGCCGAGCGATTACACGTCGCGCAGCCCGCGCTCAGCCAGCAGATCCGCGCGCTTGAAGAACGGCTCGGCACACAGCTCGTGGATCGTGGCAGCCGTCCGTTGCGGCTGACCGAAGCGGGAAGTTATCTGTGCATCGAGGCACGGCAGATCCTTGCATCGTTCGATCAGGTCGCGCTCGGCACACGTGAAATCGGACTCGGCTTGCGCGGATGGCTCGGCATAGGGTTCACGCGTTCATCGATGTATAGCGTGCTGCCTCCCGCGCTCAAGGCGTTTCATCGCGCGTATCCGAACGTCGAGCTGAAACTGTTCGAGATGCTCACCGAAGAACAGACCGACGCCCTGCATGAAACGCGGATTCACGTCGCCATCGGGCGGCAGGTACAGGCCATTGCGGGCTGCACCACGCTGCCGCTTCTGCACGAGCGGGTCGCGGTCGTGCTCTCACCGGACCATCCGCTTGCGGGCAAGAAATTGGTGCGCATCACGCAACTTGCCAATACCCCGCTCGTGCTCTACCCGAAGCATTCAAACGGACTATATTCGCGCTTTGTGGAGTCGCTTTATCGCAATGCCGGCGTGACGCCGCATGTCGCGCATCAGGCTTACGAGATCCAGACGGCGATTGCACTGGTTGCGGCCGGGCTGGGCGTGACGTTCGTGGGTGAATCGGTTGCACGGCACGGTCGTTCCGATGTCGTCTACCTTCGCCTCGATGCACCGTTGGCGTCGCAGACGACGACGCTTTCAGCGAGCTTTCGAAGCGACGATACATCGTCTCATCTCCAAGCCTTTCTGAAGTGCCTCGCGCCCGTACTATAAGCAAATCATTATAAAAAGATAAAAACACGGTCTTGGACGCGCGGCGCCCGGGTTCGTAATATCACTTCCATCAGTCAGGCATCCCGTGCAATGCACGATCTTGCCGCAGCTCGCTGTCCCGCACGCCAACACATTCCGGACTTGATCGAAGCAACGCGGGCACCGCCCTGTGCGTATGCGTCCGTCCGCAAAAAAGCGATTCACCTATACGACACCCGGTCCACGGGCGCTAATAAAGACAGGAGACGTTGATGATCGACCCGATCGAAAGCTCGACCATGCGCAAGGTGTACGGCCGCCTCATGCCGTTGCTCTTCGCAATGATGTTCTTCAACTATCTGGACCGGATCAACATCGGTTTCGCCGCGCTCGACATGAACAAGCAACTCGGCTTCAGCCCGGCCGTGTTCGGTTTCGCAGGCAGCATCTTTTTCTTCGGCTACATGCTGCTCGAGGTGCCGAGCAACATGCTGCTGCATCGTCTGGGCGCGCGGCTCTGGATCGCACGGATCCTGCTGACATGGGGCGCGGTCGCAGCCGCTACCGCTTTTGTTTTCAGCGAATCCAGCTTCTATGTGCTGCGTTTCCTGCTAGGCGTGATGGAAGCGGGCTTTCTGCCCGGTGTTGCGGTCTATCTGACGAAGTGGTTCCCGGTACGCTACCGGGCGCGGGCAGTGGGCGGCTACATCATCGCGGGATCGTTTTCGGCGGTGCTCGGCGGACCTATCTCGACTGCGCTGATGACCTACGCGAACGGACCACTCGGCTTGCAAGGTTGGCAATGGATGTTCATCCTCGAAGGCGTCCCCGCCATGCTGCTCGGCTTGCTGACCCTGCGGCTGATGACAGAACGTCCGACCGAAGCAGCCTGGCTCACGCCTGAACAAAAACACTGGCTCGAATCCACGCTCGCGAGAGAGCGCGAAGCGCTCGGCGCCGATAAACACTTCCCCATGCTGCGCGTTGCGAGCGATATCCGCGTCTGGAGCCTTGCGTGTCTCTTCGGCTGCGCGCTCGTGGGTATCTATGGCCTCTTCCTGTGGTTGCCGCAGATCGTGAAAAGCCTGGGTCACCTGAGCAACCTGGAAGTTGGATTTCTTTCAGCCGTGCCGCCGCTTCTCGGTGTGGTCGGGACGCTCGTGATCAGCCGCAGTTCCGATAGAACCGGCGACCGCAAGAAGCATCTCGCCTTCGTGTATGGAATGAGCGCGCTTGCAATTGCAGGCAGCGCCTACGCGCCGAATCCGGTGATTGCCTATGCGCTGCTTTGCGTGACCGGCCTCTTCATCTATGCAGGCAATCCGCTGTTCTGGAGCCTTGCTTCGTCATTCAGAACGGGCGCCGCGGGCGCGGCGACCATCGCGCTGATCAACACCATCGCGCAATTCGGCGGACTGGTCGGACCGTGGAGCATCGGCCTCGTGCGCAGCGCGACGGGCAACTTCAAGCTGGCGCTCCTGACGATCGCAGCGTTTCTTGTCGTGGCGACTGTCATTGCGCTGGTGATGCGCGTGAAGCCCTCTGAAGACGAACTCGAAGCGATGCCTGCCGGCGATACCCCTGCGGGACATCTTCATTAAGCCTTGATCTGGAACCCAGCGATGATTATCGATTGTCACGGCCACTACACGACGTCTCCACCCGAACACGAGGCATGGCGTGCTGCGCAAATCGCCGCGCTGAAGGACGGCCTGCCGGCTCCTGCGCGTCCGGTCATCACGGACGACCAGATCCGCGAGAGCATTGAAGGCGGACAGTTGCGCATCCAGCGCGAGCGCGGCACCGATCTCACGATCTTCTCGCCGCGCGCAGCCGGCATGGGCCATCACCTTGCCGGCGCCGATGCCAATACACATTGGTCGCAAGAAAGTAACGACCTGATTCACCGCGTGTGTGCGCTTTTTCCGCGCAACTTCGTGGGTGTATGTCAGTTGCCGCAGGCGCCGGGGGTGGCGCCTGCGAATTGCATTCCCGAATTGCGCCGATGTGTGGAAGAGCTTGGTTTCATAGGTTGCAATCTGAATCCCGATCCATCGGGCGGCCACTGGACCGGACTGCCGCTGACCGACCGTTCGTGGTATCCGCTTTATGAAGCCATGGTCGAGCTGGACGTGCCCGCGATGATCCACGTTTCGTCGTCGTGCAATGCGAATTTTCATGCAACCGGCGCGCACTATATCAATGGCGATACGTCCGCATTCATGCAATTGCTGACCGCGGACCTGTTCGCCGATTTCCCGACTTTGCGCTTCATCATCCCGCATGGCGGCGGCGCTGTTCCCTATCACTGGGGACGCTACCGCGGGCTCGCGCAAGACATGAAAAGGCCTTTGCTCAAGGACTATCTGCTCAAGAACGTGTTCTTCGATACCTGCGTATATCACCAGCCCGGCACCGACTTGCTGGCAAAAGTGATACCTGTAGAAAACATTTTGTTTGCATCGGAGACAATCGGCGCGGTCCAGGGCATCGATCCCGAGACAGGCCATTATTACGACGATACCCGTCGTTATATCGACGCCATCGAATGGCTCACCGACGCCGACCGCCAGCGCATCTTTGAAGACAACGCGCGCGCCGTTTATCCGCGCCTTTCGAATCAGATCACCCGCCAGTTTTCCTGAAGGAGAAGCAATCATGAATCAACCTGGATGGCGCCGGAATGCATCCGCGCCGCAAGCGAGTCCCGAAGTGCTTGAGACGTTGCGCGGCCTTGCCGTATCGCTGTTAAGCGACAACATGGCGCGTGCGAGCGGCACGATAGGACTTCTGCCCTATCACAAGCCCAAGCCTATGGCCGGAACGGCCGTAACCGTCCACACCCGTCCGGGCGATAACCTCGCGATTCATCGCGCGTTCGATTTTTGCCGCCCCGGTGATGTCCTCGTGATCGATGGCGGCGGCGAACTCACGCAGGCGCTCATGGGCGAGATCATGGCGACGTATGCTGAAAGCCTCGGTGTGCAGGGTCTCGTAATCGATGGCGCCATTCGCGACGTCGGGGCGCTGAGCGCACACGATTTTCCGGTCTATGCACGCGGTGCGACCCATCGCGGACCGTATAAAAACGGCCCTGGCGAGGTCAATGTGCCGGTGACCGTCGGCGGCATGGTGGTGCATCCGGGCGATATCATCGTTGGCGATGCGGACGGTGTGCTTGCAATTTCCCCCGACGATGTAATGACGGTCATCGAAGGCGCGAAGCGTCAGGCGGACAAGGAAGCCGCTGCGCTGCGCTCCATCGCCGAGGGACATTTCGATCGCGACTGGATCGAGGCACAGGAGAAAAAGATGATGGCTGTCTAAAACGATGCGCGGCGCCGCTTGAACGATTCGATGAACAGCGCGTTATCGGCGGCGCTGCCTATGGATACACGCATGCAGGTCTCGTAGCCCGCTTCGCGCCAAGGCTTGACGATCACGCCATCGGCAAGCATGCGCGCGGCAAGCGCGGCAGCGTCTTCACCGCAGTCGAAAAAGAGAAAGTTGGCAAGCGAGCGCGCCGGACTGATGCCGAGCGCTTCGAGCGCAGCACGCATTTGCGTTCGCCCTGCACGCGTGTCTTCGACGCTCGCGGCAACATGAGCCTGATCCGCGAACGCAACGGCCGCGGCTTCCTGCGCAATCTGATTGATGTTGAAGGGCGTGCGAACGCGGTCCATCAAGCCGGCGAGTTCGGGCGCCGAAGCCACGCCATAACCCACGCGCAAACCAGCGAGCCCGTAAGCCTTGGAGAACGTGCGCAGCAACAGCCACGGCAAACCGGATTCGCGCAGTATCGCGAGGCTGTCGGGATAACCGTGTTCGCCGGCGGCGTATTCGAAATAGGCTTCGTCCCACAAAACCAGCGTATTCGGCGATACCGCGCTCAACAGCCTCCGCATCTCATTCGCGTTCATCGCGCAACCGACCGGATTGCTCGGATTACTGATTATCACCATCCGCGTTCGCGGAGAGATTGCCGCGATCAACGCATCGACATCGAATTCCAGATCGGCGCGCATGGGCACAGTGATCACCTTCGCGCCAGCGCTCTGCGGATAAATGATATGCAAGCCAAACGACGGAACCACGGTGACCACTTCATCGCCGGCGCCAAGAAACGTATGCGCTGCAATCGCAAGCAAGTCTTCCGAGCCGTTTCCGAACAGCAACTGCTCAGGAGCGACGTTCAGCTTTTCAGCGATCATCGTGCGCAAGACGCTGCATGATGGATCGGGATAGAGCGAAAGTGAAGCGGCGGTCGTCCACCGCGCCAGATGCGCCAGGACGGCCGCACTGGCCCCGCGCGGATTTTCATTGCTGCCGAGTTTGGCAACATGCGTCACGCCATATTGCGCACGCACGAGATCGCTCGATAAACCCGCGTTATAGGCCGGCAGGTTGCGCACTTCGGCACGCATGCCGTCGATAAATCCGGTAGTGCTCATCAAATACCTTCCGCAGGCAATACCTTGCCCGGATTGAGGATGCCGTGCGGGTCGAGCGCATGCTTGATCGCACGCATGCACGCAAGTTCGGCCGGACTGCGCGAATAACCGAGGAATGGCCGCTTGAGCAAGCCAATCCCGTGCTCCGCGGATATCGATCCCTTGTAATCGCGAACCATGCCGTAGAGCGCGTGATCGACCTCTTCCACCGTCACGCCGGGTATCGATCGCGCATCGAGCGTGACATGCAGGTTCGAGTCGCCTATATGCCCGAAATAGAACCCGCGATGCGTCGGCCAGCGTGCGCCAAAGTCCTTTCGGCATGCATCGACAAAATGACCGATCGCGCCTATCGGCAAGCTCACGTCGAAGTTGATCGGCTCCAGTTTTACCGGCAATTCCGCGGTCGCTTCGCGGATCGCCCAAAGCGCTTGCGTCTCGGATTGCGATTGCGCAATGACCGCGTTGAGCACAACGCCCGCCTCGAGTTGCGCATTGAGCGCAGCGGCGAACCGCTCGCCGTGGTCATCGGAGAAACCGGCTTGTTCGATCAGCGCATACACCGGATACGCTTCGCCCAGCGGCGATTGCTTCGATTGCGTCAGCGATACACCGAAGTCGTAAAACTCCGGCCACATGATTTCGAATGCGCCGATTTCATCGCCAAAAGTGGATTGCAGCGACCGCAGCAACGCAACCGCGCCGTCATAATCATTCAGCGCGCAAAGCGCTGTGCTGCGTGCCGCCCGACGCGGCTTCAGCTTCAACACTGCACGCGTGATGATGCCAAGCGTTCCCTCCGATCCAATGAACAGATTGCGCAGGTCGTAACCCGTATTGTTCTTGACCATCTTGTTCATGGAACTGAGCACGGAGCCATCGGCGAGCACGACTTCGAGTCCAAGTACCTGTTCTCTCGCCGTGCCGGATTGCAGCACGCGAATACCGCCGGCGTTCGTGGCGAGATTGCCGCCGATCTGACACGAGCCGCGCGCACCGAGATCCAGTGCGAATTCGAAGCCGGCCGCCTGCGCAGCTTCCTGAACGGCCTGTAACGTGGTGCCGGCGAGTACGGTCATGATCGCGGCCGCTTCGTCGAGTTCTTCGATGCCGACAAGACGTTCCATCGAAATGCAAACATCGCCGCCTGTGGGAATCGAGCCGCCGGCGAGACCTGTCATACCGCCTTGCGGCACGACACTTTGATGCGCTTCATTGCAAAGCCGCAAGACGGTCGCGACTTCATCGACCGAACGCGGCAGCACGACCGTTAGCGGCGGCACCGGCGAACGTCCGCTCCAGTCGCCAAGATAGCGCGGCTCGATCGCGTCGCCAGTGCGCACCGATGCCGGACCCAGTGTATCGATCAACTTTTGTACTATCTGGTTCATTCCGTGTTCAGCCATTCGCGCGTTTCTTTCTGTAACCCATCGAGTCATTGATGCGGCCGAGTATGTAGTCGCCGGCCGCGACCGGGTCATACAGTGGCGGTGTATCGCTCAAGCCGAGATCGCGGGGATCGACACGGGCGCCGTAAGTCGGATCGTAGAAGGTCGCGATTGAATAACGCTCTTGTCCCGAACTGTTGATCACGCGATGCAGCGTCGAACGAAAGCGATCGTTCGACCAGCGCGCGAGCAGATCGCCGACGTTCACCACGAGCGTGCCGGGAATGGGCGGCGCGTCGATCCAGCTATCGGTCGCCAGCTCCTTCACTTGCAGGCCGCCCACGTTGTCCTGCCACAAAAGCGTGATGCATCCGTAATCGGTATGCGGCGCGACGCCGAACTGATCGGCGTCGGATTTGGGCGCTTGCGGCGGGTAATAAACCATCTGCGTGCGCTGCATGCGCTTGGTGTATTTATCGGTGAAAAACGCTTCGTCTATATCCAGGCTCACCGCGACCGCGCGCAGCAAATCCGCGCCGCATGCACCAATCGTTTCGTAATAACCATACAACGCCGGTCTCAGCGACGGCATGAAGTCCGGCCAGTTGTTCGGACCGCGCAATGCTTCGCCCGCGAGGACGCTGGGATCGTCCTCAGCCAGTTCCAGACCAATGCTGAAGAACTCTTTGTAATCAGGCTTGGTCGCCTGATACATGACGGCATCGCCAAGCGCGTTAAAGCCGCGGTGCCGATGATTGACCGCCACGCGACGCTTCACTTCCGGCGCATGCGCGAAAAATTCGCGCGCACCTTTAATGGCGCCGTCGAGCACATCGGCAGGCACGCCGTGATTGCTCACGTAGAAGAATCCGATGCTCGTGCAGGCGTCGCGGATTGCCGCAGCGGCGTCGCGCAAGCCGGCAGGTTCATGCGCGCGAACGGCCGCCAAATCGACGACAGGAATGTGGGAAGCCGATCTCATCCGTGACTCCAGAGATTTGAATACCGTCTGCTCATAGCCGCGAAAGCACATCAAGGTCGCGGCCACATCGTCTGTATATACCGCCAATTACGGGAGCGCAACCCGGCGTTTGTTCGAACTTGAATAGGGTTTCGCACAAGCCCGACACTGACCCTCAAGAAGTATTTTTGACACGGTTGGCACCGCGAATTGACGGTATATACTGAATTGCGCCATCTGAATTTTATCGCTTCTGCCAACCCAACACCCGTCTAACCGCTTTGCTCACCTGCGCAAACTCCATGAGGCCAGGTGCTCTTAAATCAGGGGAGTTCAACAATGAATGTGTTCTCGAAGTGGAAGGGTCGTTTGCTCGTGGCCGCGTTGGTCGCGACAGCGGTTTCGGTTTCGGCTCACGCGGAAGACCAGTTGGCGAAGGTCAAGAAGGCGGGTGAACTGGTCGTCGGAACTGAAATGCAGTTTGCGCCGTTCGACTTCCTGGAAAACGGCCAGCAACAGGGCTTCAATAAAGACTTCTTTGCTGAACTCGCGAAGGAAATGGGCGTGAAGGTTCGCTCGATCGACTTGCCCTGGCCGAGCGTGCTGCCAGGTCTGGAAGCCGGCAAGTTCGACATTGTCAGCGGTCCCGTGACCATCACCAAAGCGCGCATGGAACGCTACGAATTCATGCTGCCGATTGCGGATGGCACGGTTGCATTGCTCAAGCGCGCGAACGACACGAGCATCAAGACGAACGCCGATGTCGCGGGCAAAGCCGTTGGCGGCGGCAAGGGTTCGGCGCAACTCGACCAGCTGAAGCAGTACGTCGCGACGTTGCCGGGCAAAACGAACGTTCGGGAATACATCGACAATAACCAGGCCTATGCCGACCTTGCTGCCGGCCGGATCGTCGCCGTGGGTAACTCGCTACCGAACATTGCCTACGTGGCGCGTCAGCGTCCGGATACCTTTGCCGTGGTGCAGCCGCCGTTCGGAACGAAGGTGTTCTTCGCCTACCTCGGCCGCAAGGACCCGGACAGCAAACCGCTTATCGATGCAATCAACAAAGCGATCATCAAGATGCATGGCGACGGCCGTCTCGCAGCACTGCAGAAGAAGTGGTTCGGCGTAACCATGGATACGCCGACAACCATGCCAACGCCTAATTATTGATCCAGGAGCCGATGGCGCCGTGGCGCCTTCGAATCCCCTGCCGGACAGCACATGTTCAGCCTTCATGCATTGTTGGACGCCCTGCCGCTACTCATCAAGGCCGCGCAAGCCACGGTCCTGATTTCGCTTGTCGGGCTGGTGGTGGGCTTTGTCGTTGCGATCGCCGTGTGCAGCGCGAGGCTTTCGAAGAATGTTTTCATCTCGAAGCTCGGCGGTGCGTACGTCGGATTCTTCCGCGGCGTGCCGCTGCTCGTGCAGCTTCTGCTGACCTACTATTTTTTGCCATTCATCGGTATCAATGTGCCGCCGCTCGTCGCCGCTGCCGCAGCGGTGTCCTTGTGCGAGGCGGCTTATCTCGCCGAGATTCTGCGTGGCGGGTTCATCGGGATTCCGCATGGGCAACTCGAAGCCGCGCAGTTGCTCGGGCTGTCGCGCATGCATGCCGTGCTGCGCATCCAGGTGCCTCAGGCATTGCGCACGACACTGCCGTCGCTCGTCAATGAAATGGTGATGCTCGTGAAGGCCTCGTCGCTGATCTCGGTCGTCGGCGTCGCCGATATCACGCGCACCGCACAGAATATTGCAGCGAGCACATACCGGCCGCTTGAAGCGTATGTCGCGGCCGGGCTCGTGTATCTCGTGATCAACGGCGCCTTGTCGCTCGCCGGGCATCGCGCGGAACGCCGGCTCGCGCAGGCATAGGCATAGACAACGCCATGGCCCTTCACTTCGACCCATCGGTCCTTACCGATTCCCTCCCTGCCCTCGCCGAAGGTTTCGCCACGACCATCGCCGTGTGGATAGGCGGCGTGCTGATCGGCATGGCGATAGGATTCGCCATCGCGTTGCTGCAGATTTTTTGCGGCAAGTGGGTGCGCGGTTTTTTGCGCGCGTATATAGAGGTCTTTCGCGGCACGCCGTTTCTCGTGCAGCTATTCGTGCTGTATTACGGCGGCCCATCGTTCGGGTTATCCCTTGAACCGTTGACGGCGGGTATCGTTGGATTGGGCCTGTATGGCAGCGCCTATTTTGCGGAAGCGTTCCGCTCGGGTTTTACGTCGGTGCCGCGCGGTCACATGGAGGCGGCGCAATGTCTCGGCTTCACGCGGCTGCAAGTCATCATGCGCGTACAGTTGCCGCAGATGCTCGTGATCATCCTGCCGGCGCTGACGAATCTGATCATCGTGCTGAGCAAGGAGACCGCGGTGTTGTCGGTCGTTACCGTACCGGAACTGACGTTCGTGCTGACGGGTATCGGCTCCGAAAAATTTGCCTTTGTCGAAACGTTGCTCGCGTTGTGCGTATGTTATCTCGTGCTGGTGGAAGTGGCTTCGCGCGCCGGGCAATGGGTCGAATTGCGTGTCGGCCGTTTCCTGACCCGATGAACGCATTAAAAACGCCGACCTCATTGTGAGTGCTGAATCATGAAGAAACCGATTATCGGCAACACGCCGGCGCAGGCTGAATATCTCGTCGATGCCCGGCATGTCGGCAAGCATTTCGGCACGCTCAAGGTACTCGACGACGTTTCGCTCGCTGTGCGCAAGTCGGAGGTGACGTGCATCATCGGGCCGTCTGGTTCGGGCAAAAGCACCCTGCTGCGATCACTCGCGTTCCTCGAGGAATACAGCGAAGGCGAGATTTACATCGAAGGCGAATTGCTGGGTTATGTGACGGAGCGCAACGGCAAACGCGTGCGCGCACGCCAAGCCGAGATCAATCGTGTGCGCCGTAACGTCGGCATGGTGTTCCAGCAATTCAATTTGTGGCCGCACATGACGGCCATGGAAAATGTCGCCGAAGCGCTGGTGCGCGTGCGCAAACTTCCGAAGGCGGAAGCGCATAAACGCGCGCTCGCCATGCTCGACAAAGTCGGCCTCGCCGATCGTGCGAACAACCATCCCGCGCGTCTTTCCGGCGGTCAGCAGCAACGCGTTGCGATCGCACGCGCGCTCGCCATGGAACCGCACATCATGCTCTTCGACGAACCCACGTCCGCGCTCGATCCGGAGCTCGTTGGCGAGGTGCTTCAGGTCATGAAGAACCTGGCGAACGACGGCATGACGATGGTCATCGTCACTCACGAAATGGGTTTTGCAGCGCAGGTTGCGGATACGGTCATGTTTATAGATCATGGCAAGATTGCCGCGCAGGGCTCGCCCGAGGACGTGTTTCACAACGCCCAGCAGCCACGCCTTCGACAGTTTCTGCAAAACTATCTCGACAGGAACGCGTTCTGGACGCGTCGTGAGGACCCCGCTGCCGGCACCATGCCGGTCGCGACAGAATCCAGCAGGATGTAAAAACATGAATACAAACGGGCTTTCGAACCCAGCATCTGCAGCGCAGGAAACAGCCGTGCCACTCGCGCGCTATGAGCGCGTGAAGGAACATATCCGCACGCGCATTCTCTCGGGGGAATGGCGGCCGGGCGACCGCATTCCGTCGGAGATGACGCTGGTCGGCGAGCTGGGCGTATCGCGCATGACGATCAACCGCGCGTTGCGCGAGCTAACGGAACAAGGGGTATTGACGCGTTTTTCGGGCGTGGGGACGTTCATTGCGGAAGAGAAGCCGCAGTCCACGTTGCTGATGATCGCGCATATAGGCGACGAGATTCGTGCCAGAGGTCACGAGTACGGTTATTCGATCATGCTTGCCGTGCGTGAGGCGGCCGCAAGCGATGTGTCCGCCGCGCTAGGTCTGGCGCCTGGTGCGTCCGTGTTTCATGTGGTGTGCGTGCATCGTGAGAACGGGGTGCCGGTGCAACTCGAAGACCGGTATGTGAATCCGGAAGTCGCACCGCATTTTCTGGAGCAGGATTTCTCGACGGTGCGTCCTTCGGAGTATTTGTACAACACGGTGCCCGCACATGAAGTCGAGCACGTGGTCGATGCCGAACTGCCCTCCCGCGCCGATGCCCGCTTGCTCGAGATAGGACCCGATCAGCCGTGCCTGACGCTGGTGCGCCGGACGTGGGCAAATAATGTTGCGGTGACGTTCGCGCGCTTCGTGCATCCAGGTACACGATACAGATTGGGATGCCGCTTCAGTAGCGACAACCTACAGCGGCAGAGCTGAGAACGACCCGGCCGCCGTAGGCTTGAAAACGACTTAAACCGTGCCGTGCGACGCGAATTGCAGCGGGCAGAATCCGGCAATCTTGCCGCTTCTCACCTGCTTCGCCACCGCCACGATATCCGGCGCGAAGTAATGATCGAGCTCGTAATGCTCGACATCGGCGCGGATGGATTGCATGACCGGCTGCAAACGCGGACTCGTCAGATGCGGCGCGCGCAAGTCCACGCCCTGCGCCGCCGCGAGCAATTCGATCGCGAGGATATGGGTCACGTTCTCGGCAATATCGCCCAGCTTGCGCGCGGCGAACGTCGCCATGGACACGTGATCTTCCTGATTCGCCGACGTCGGCAGCGAGTCCACCGATGCCGGATGCGCGTAGGTCTTGTTCTCCGATGCAAGCGCGGCCGCCGTTACATGCGCGATCATGAAGCCCGAGTTCACACCGCCATCGCGAACGAGGAAAGGCGGCAAGCCGGAGAGCGTGGCATCGATCAGTAGCGCAATGCGGCGTTCCGCCAATGCGCCGATTTCCGCCGCGGCAATCGCGAGGTTATCGGCGGCAAACGCGACGGGTTCCGCATGAAAGTTGCCGCCCGAAAGCACTTCGCCCGTGTCCGGGAAAATCAGCGGATTGTCCGATACGGCGTTCGCTTCGATCAGCAACACGTTGCCTGCATGACGGATCTGGTCGAGACACGCGCCCATGACCTGCGGCTGGCATCGAAGGCTGTACGGGTCCTGGACCTTGTCGCAATCCTGATGCGACAGGTTGATGCCCGAGCCTTCCAGCAACGTGCGATATGCAGCGGCTGCATCGATCTGCCCCTGGTGGCCGCGCAACGCGTGAATGCGGGCGTCGAAGGGAACGACGGAACCCTCGGCGGCATCCACCGACAGCGAGCCCGACACCAGACCCGTCCGGTAGAGGTCTTCGATCGCGAACATGTTGTATAACGCGAGCGCTGCCGATGCCTGCGTGCCGTTCAAAAGCGCGAGCCCTTCCTTGGCTTGCAGGGTCAGCGGTTCGAGGCCGACGGACTTGAGTCCATCGATGGCAGGCGCCAGCTTTCCGTCGAGGAACACTTCGCCGATACCCATCAGCACGCCCGACATATGCGCGAGCGGCGCAAGGTCGCCCGATGCGCCAACCGACCCCTTGACCGGAATGACGGGCAGCACGTCTGCGTTGAACAGCGTGATCATGGCGTCCATCACCTTGCGGCGAATGCCGGAATGACCACGCCCCAGGCTCGACAGTTTCAGCGCCATCAACAAACGGACGACGGGCGGCGACATTGGCTCACCGACACCGACCGCGTGCGACAAAACCAGATTGCGCTGCAGGAGTTCGAGCTGGTCTGCGGGAATATGCGTGTTCGCGAGGCGGCCAAAACCCGTGTTGATGCCGTAGGCCGGCAGACCTTTCGCGGCGATGTCCTCGACGGCTTTTGCACTGGCATCGATAGCCGCGTGGCTTGCCGGGTCGAGTTCGAGCTCCACACGTTCGCGTGCGATCTGGCGCAGTTGCGGGAGGGTCAGTTTGCCGGGGGTGAGCTTCATCATCGGTGTTGTCCTTAAGCGTCAGGCTTGCGCGTTTGCATGCGGGCTATCTTGTCTATACAAGAGCATAACCGCGAGTCTAGGACAACAAAATCGGTATATACAAGTATTTTATGACTCAGGACGAACGAAAACCGACGCCGTACCGGCCCCGCAGCCAGCAACAGCGGGGACTACCGCATGAAACTGCTGAAATCCAAGCGATCGTCGAATTTTGAACCGCAATGCCGATCCGGTCCATTCCGCATCCCGAAAAACCTCTGTCTATACCGCGTCCCGGAAGACATCCGAGATCACGGTCTCGAGCTGCGCGACGCAATAAATGAACGTGCGGCACATGAGCCGCGCGTTAGTCGACACGCAGGTTGCGGGTGCTGTTCGAGCGAGATAAAGCTGCCGCGTTCGGCCGAGGCACAGGCGGCCGCTCAGCGGCCGGCCGGCCGTGGATGATCAGTCACTAGCCGTGCACGACATCGCGTGTCAGATGCCCGCTTTGTGCGCCGCGAATATGAGCCGCAAACCGAGCGCGGCAACGGCCGTTGCAGCAATCCGGTCAACCCATTTCTTCGCGCGCAGATAAACCTCGCGCGGACGGCGGCTGGAGAAACCCAATGCTACGACGGTGTACCAGCCCGCCTCGATGCCGAACAGCAAAGGCGGCAGCACGAAATAACACCAGAGTGGCGGATGTTGCGGCAACAGGGCAGCAAAGATACTGCCGTACCAGATCGCGGTCTTCGGGTTGCTGAGTTGCGTATTCAGGCCCATCCAGAACGATTTCCGAAGATTGCGGGCTTGTGCGGAGCGCGTTTGGTCGACGGATATGGGACTCGATGCACCCCGCCAGATATTGAACGCAATGTAGATCAGGTAGATGCCACCGGCAATTTTTAACGTGACATAGAGCCATGCGACGGCGGACAGCAGCGTGTACAAACCCGCCAGCGCGATGCCGCTGAAGAACACACCGCCTACGCCCATGCCGAGTGCGGTTGCGAGTCCATCGGCGCGGGACAGGCCAATTGCATTGCGCGCGACCAGCACGAAGCTGGGACCGGGGCTCATGGCGCCCATCAGGATCGCGGCGAGGATGGCCAGGACAGCGGCTGAGGCAGTCATCGGAAAGCTCCTTTGTGTGACAGCGAAGCGGTTGGAGGCTTGAAAAATAACACGGTACGGCTTAAGTGGCTCCTTTTCCCCGGCCAGAAGAAATCAGGTCTCGGCTGGTGTCACGCACATCTGCCATGCGGCAAGCAACTCCGCCTGCTTGCTCAACCAGCGCTTGGGCATGCCTGCGATCCCCATTGATCGGTCCTGCTTGCGTACTCGCCCATGAACCAGAAATGGCGGACTGGTCGAAGGCACGTGAATATCCATCAGTGAAGCGCCGTACCATTCAACGTGACTTTCGTGACCGCGCTCGATTGCAAGCTCCACTTCGCGACAATCGCTGCGTACGTACCGTTCGCAATCAACGTATTGAGCGCACCGAGCACGGCATCGCGCAATTTTGGATTCGACTTGGCGAACGCAATGCCTTCAGGCGATGTCGCGAACGGCTCGCCGATAGGTTTGTACGTGTTCGGTTCAAGCTTCATTGCGTAAGGCAAGGTCTCGCTGCCCTGCACGCCCGCTGCAATGCGTCCTTGCTTGAGTTGCATGCGCGCGGATGAGGTATCTTCGGTTCCCGCGACGGTGATCGCACCCTTGCCCGCGCCTTCGCAGTTTTTCGCGCTCCACGCGGCGGTATCGGCGGGAAACGATGTGCTGCGGCTCGTACCGACCGGCTTGCCGCACAGGTCCGGCGCCTGTTTGATCTCATGCGCCCGCGACGCAAGGATATAAAACTGCGCGCCCGAATTCAGGTAGTCCAGAAAATCCGCGGTATCGCGACGACCGGGTACATCGCTCAGGCCGCTCAGGATCATATCGACACGACCCGTCGCCAGCGATGGCAACAACTGTTCAAACGCCGATTCCTGCCAGTCGAACTTCACGCCGAGTTGCTTGGCAATCGCGTTGCCCAGGTCGATATCGAAACCAACCAGATCCCCGCTTTCCGGATCCTTGTATTCCATCGGCGGATAGATGGAGTTCACCGCAACCTTGATCACCTTCGACTTTGCGAATGCGTCGGGCAAGGCCTGCGCGTGCGCGCCGCTCGCGAACAGAAACGTCGAGAGGCACAAGGCCATCAGGCTGGAAACGGCACGCATCGGGTTCGGCTTGTTCATGAAAGACACACCTTATGAAGGGCTTGTGAAGTTGCGAAGGATCGTTACGAAATCTCGGAGATCGGGGCCTAACGTACTGCAGGTCGTGCATCCGCATCGCCGCCGAGCCATTGCGTCAGAGTCCGGACATCGGCGAGAGTGTCCAGATCGAGCAGCGCCGTTTCAAGCGCATCGACTGATGCTTCTGGAATCGTCATACCGGCCAGCGCGCGGAATTTCGCAACCAGAGCCGCGTCCGAAACCGGATTGCGCGGATCGCCGAGCGGTATGTCGACGCGTCGCGAGCGAGGATCGGCACGGGACATCGCAAGGGTGATCACGGGTTCGTCGAGATCCGACATGGCAGGATCGATCTCGAGCGTGATGCGTTGCATGGCCGCCGCGATACGCGGGTCGTGACGTTGTGCGTCGAGGTATGCGCCTATGCCAGCGTGGCCGTTCACGAGCACCGTGGCGATGGCGTACGGCAAGCTCATTTGCGCCGATGCAAGCGTGTTGAGATCGCGTCCGCCGCACATCTGGTTCACGAACGCGCTCAGGCTGACATGCACCCCGGTCAGCTTGTCCAGGTCCGCAGCGCGTCCTTGCAGGAGTTCAAGCGTGGCGTCGATCGCCGCATGCGTACTCCGGCATGCGGCGTGTGGCTTGATCGAACAGCGCATCAGTTTCCATACCACGCCGATGTCCGCGAGCAATGCCTCGGGCTGCTGTGTTTCACGCGCGAAGGCATTGAAGAAACCGCCCCATACGTCTTCGAAGATTTGTGTCGGACCACTGACGAGCGCGAGGCGGCGCACGATCCCTCGATCCGGCGTTTTCTGATCGATGAAAATGGCTTGCACCTGAGCGACGGGTTCGTCGGCACGACCACGCTTTTATCAGCGCGTGGCACGATTCCGCCGACCTT
>NZ_JBSIPA010000160.1:0-12823 GCF_053574605.1 Caballeronia sp. M23-90
AGTTCCGCCATCGCTTCAGGTTCATACAGGTTGCGGCCATCGAAGATGACGGGCATCTTGAGCTCGCTTTTCAGATGCGCGAAATCCGGGCTCTTGAATTCCTTCCACTCGGTCACGATCACGAGTGAGGGAGTTCGACATGGGGACGTCCTATTGCAAAATAATCGATGCCGAGTTCCGCCATCGCTTCAGGTTCATACAGGTTGCGGCCATCGAAGATGACGGGCATCTTGAGCTCGCTTTTCAGATGCGCGAAATCCGGGCTCTTGAATTCCTTCCACTCGGTCACGATCACGAGTGCATCCGCGCCCGGCAAGGCGTCCTTCTGCGACTCGACGAAGTGCAGGCGTTCGAGCTGACCGGGCTTATTGGCGAGATCGAGCGCGAAAACGCGGCGGCTTTCCGTCAGCGCCACGGGGTCATAGGCACGCACCGTCGCGCCCCGCTCCAGCAGCGCGCCAATCAAACGGCGGCTCGACGCTTCGCGCATGTCGTCGGTGTTCGGCTTGAACGCAAGGCCCCATACGGCGAACGTGCGCCCGCGCAGATCCTCGCCCATGCGCTTCGTGATCTTCGTGACGAGCACTTCCTTCTGCAGATCGTTCACTTCTTCCACGGCTTCAAGAATTCTCAGCCGATGCCCGTTTTCCCGCGCCGTTTGGGCGAGCGCCTGGACGTCCTTCGGGAAACACGAACCGCCGTACCCGCAGCCCGCATACAGGAAGTGATAACCGATGCGCGGATCAGAGCCAATCCCGCGACGCACTGATTCGATGTCCGCGCCAATCGCATCGGCGAGATTCGACAGGTCGTTCATGAACGAGATGCGCGTAGCCAGCATGGCGTTGGCTGCGTACTTCGTGAACTCGGCCGAGCGCACATCCATATACAGCGTGCGTTCGTGATTGCGGTTGAACGGTGCGTAGAGGAGCTTGATCTTCTCGCGCGCGCGTTGGCCGGCTTCGTCGTCGTCGACGCCGAGCACGATGCGATCAGGACGCATGAAGTCATCGACCGCCGCGCCTTCTTTCAGGAACTCCGGATTCGACAGCACGGAAAAGCCGTTCTGTCCCGTCGGTTCGATGCCGCGTGCGCGCAATTCCTCCTCGATCACCCGGCGAACGTGCTGCGCCGTGCCGACCGGGACTGTGGATTTATCGACGATGACTTTGAAGCCGTTCGCGTACCGCCCGATATTGCGCGCCGCTCCGAGCACGTATTGCAGGTCGGCGGAACCGTCCTCGTCCGGCGGCGTGCCGACGGCGATGAACTGGATCTCGCCATGCTCGGCGCTTTCCTTGATATCGGTCGAAAAGCGGATCCGCCCGGCTGCACGAGTGCGCTTGAGCATCTCGTGGAGACCCGGTTCGTGGATCGGCACGCCGCCGCTGTTGAGGATGTCGATCTTGGTCGGATCGACGTCGAGGCAGAGCACGTCGTTGCCGATTTCAGCGAGGCATGCGCCGGTCACAAGTCCGACGTAGCCCGTCCCGATAATGGATATTTTCATATGCGTTCCGGAGAATCCGGTGAGTGTCGAAAAATCAGGCCGCAAGGGCCACGAAGTCCGATCGGATAAACATTACATGCACCGCACAGGACGGTGGTCCTGACGGGCGATGGCGGTTGAACGCCGGCGATCGATGCAGCCGCCTCACGCGGCAGTGGTGATCGGCTCGACCCGGCGCGGCGCATAGGTTTCCCAGCCACTGCAGCCCGGGCATTGCCAATAAAAAAGACGCGCGCGAAAACCGCAATTCTGGCACGTGTAGCGCGGCAAATTCTTGGTCCGCTGCTTGACCAGCGCGCGCATGAGTTCCAGTTCGCTGCGGCGCGGTTCTTCTGCAGTAGCAACTTGCGCCTCCAGCAGCCGCGTCATGCCGGCCAGGTTCGGCGACGTCTGCATCTGATGGCGCGCGAGCGTGTGCGCGGCGTCGAGACCGCGCAGCTCCGAGACATGCTTGAATGCGACGTCGAGCAGATCGTTGGTCGGATAGCGGTTCACAAAATCGACCAGCAGATCCACGCCTTCCGCCGTCCTGCCGAGTTGCGTGTACGCCTGAACCAGTTTCTCCGCGACCAGCGGAAGATAGGCCGCATTCTGCGCCTCCACGCGACGCCAGCACGCAATCGCAGCTTCGAGATCGCCGCCGGATGCATCGACGTCTCCTACCAGGATAGTCGCACGTACGTTTTCCGGATTCGCCGCGAGGGCGAGCTTCAACTCGGCGCGTGCGTCGGCGGGATTCTTACGCTGCAGCGCTTCTTGCGCGAGTTCGCAGTGGAATTGGGCAACTTCCTTGGCCAGCGAGGCCGCACCCATTTCTTCGATGCGCTCGGCCGTCGTGATCGACTTGTTCCAGTCCTTCTCGATCTCGTAAATGGTCAGGAGCGCACGTTGCGCGCCCAGCGCGTACTCACCCGCCTCGAGCGACCGGAACGTTTCTTCGGCGCGGTCAAGAAGGCCTGCTTTCAGGAAATCCTGTCCGAGTTCGTACAGCGCGTGGTCGCGCTCGGCGACAGGAAGATCCGGACGGCTCAGCAAGTTCTGGTGCACGCGAATCGCGCGGTCGGTTTCACCGCGCCGGCGAAACAGGTTGCCAAGCGCAAAGTGCAATTCGATGGTTTCGGGATCGAGCTTCGCCACTTCGATAAATGCATCGATGGCCTTGTCGTGTTGCTCGTTCAGCAGGAAATTGAGGCCGCGAAAGTACGAGCGCGGCAGGTTGGCGTTTTCGGACAGCAGCGTTTTCAGATCATAGCGGGAAGCCATCCAGCCAAGAGCAAACGCGACCGGAATGACAAGCAGCCACCAGAAGTCTAGATCCATGCGAATTCTTGTTAGAGGTTAAATACCGGACCACGTACAAGGCGCGGCCGGCTGCACGAAGCAACACCGGCCGCGGCCTATCAGATCAGCGGCGGCATGGGCGGGTCCAGCGGCACGACAGGCACATCCCGCGCCGTGCGCAATTCCCGTTTGAGCCGGGCATTTTCCATCCTCAGGCGGAACACGGTTGGTAGCGAGGACAGCAAGCCGGCCAGCAGTCCGACCACGAAAAACGCCAGCCCAATCAAGATGAGCGGTGCGTCCCACGAATAACCGGCGAGGAAATTGAGCGTCGCCGTTTGCGTGTTGGCGAGGGCGAGCACCAGCAACACGACGAAAACGAGGATACGAATCAGCCAGACAAAAAATTTCATAGGGGTCTCTTTGACGGCGGTAACTGAATAAAGCAGGCACAACCGGACGGAGGGCATGGATGAGGAGCGCAAAGCGCGCGCCACATCGCCGGAGCCCATGAGCGTCCGGTATTGTAATTGATGCGTATGGCGCGAGGCGCAAAGGCTGAATGCGACTAGTCGATCGGCCCGACCAGACATTGGAACAGTCACCCCGTTCGAAGCGCGCAGACATAAAAAAAGCACCCTTACGGGTGCTTTTTCGGTCATTTGCCACTGACTGCGCAGCGCGCGAACCGGTAGGAATCTGGACGCCGGTCAAACATCGTCGTCTTCGTCGCTATCCGGCTCATTCGACTGTTTCAGCGGTTCGCCCGCGCGTCCGTCGACACGTTCCCGCAACTCCTTGCCCGGTTTGAAATGCGGTACGAATTTTTCCGGTACCAGCACCTTCTCGCCTGACTTGGGATTGCGGCCAACACGCGATGGCCGGCGATTGAGGCCGAAACTGCCGAAGCCGCGAATTTCGATGCGATGGCCGTTGGCCAGGGCGTCCGACATTGCATCGAGCATCGTCTTCACAGCGAAATCCGCATCTTTAAGTACAAGTTGCGGAAATCGCAGCGCCAGTTGGGCGACCAATTCCGATTTGGTCATGCTGCAGCAATACCTGCGGCTTAGCCGTTCTGGCCGTCGAGCTTGGCCTTCAACAGCGCGCCAAGGTTCGTCGTGCCGGTTGCAGCCGTGCTCGAGTCAGCCGAAGCCAGACCACGGATTGCTTCCTGTTGCTCAGCCGAATCCTTGGCTTTGATCGACAGGTTGATGCCACGCGACTTGCGATCGATGTTGATGATCATCGCGTTGACCTTGTCGCCTTCTTTCAGCACGTTGCGAGCATCTTCCACGCGGTCCTGAGCGATTTCCGACGCACGCAGATAACCTTCCACGTCTGCCGTCAACGTCACGACTGCACCCTTCGCGTCAACCGACTTGACCACGCCGTCAACCGTCGCGCCCTTGTCGTTCATTGCCACGAAGTTGCTGAACGGATCGCCTTCGAGCTGCTTGATACCCAGCGAGATGCGTTCCTTCTCCACGTCGATGCCCAAGACGATTGCCTGAACTTCGTCGCCCTTCTTGTACTTGCGAACCGCTTCTTCGCCCGTTTCGCTCCACGACAGGTCCGAGAGGTGAACCAGACCGTCGATGCCGCCCGGCAGGCCGATGAACACGCCGAAGTCGGTGATCGACTTGATGGCGCCTTCCAGCTTGTCGCCCTTCTTGAAGTTGCGGCTGAAGTCGTCCCACGGGTTCGGCTTGCACTGCTTCATGCCGAGGCTGATACGGCGGCGGTCTTCGTCGATTTCGAGAACCATGACTTCGACTTCGTCACCGAGTTGCACAACCTTCGACGGTGCAACGTTCTTGTTCGTCCAGTCCATTTCCGACACGTGAACCAGGCCTTCGATGCCCGATTCCACTTCGACGAATGCGCCGTAGTCGGTGATGTTGGTGACCTTGCCGAACAGGCGCGTGCCCGACGGGTAACGGCGGGAAATGCCTTCCCACGGATCGTCGCCGAGTTGCTTGATACCCAGCGAGACGCGGTTCTTCTCTTGGTCGAACTTGAGGATCTTCGCGGTGACTTCCTGGCCAACCGACAGCACTTCGCTCGGGTGACGCACACGACGCCATGCGATGTCCGTGATGTGCAGCAGGCCGTCGATACCGCCGAGGTCCACGAATGCGCCGTAGTCGGTGATGTTCTTGACCACGCCTTCCACGATAGCGCCTTCCTTCAGCGTTTCGAGCAGCTTTGCGCGCTCTTCGCCTTGGGTCGCTTCGATCACGGCACGGCGCGACAGCACAACGTTGTTGCGCTTGCGGTCGAGCTTGATCACGCGGAATTCGAGGGTCTTGCCTTCGTACGGGGTCGTGTCCTTGACCGGACGCGTGTCAACCAGCGAACCCGGCAGGAACGCGCGGATGCCGTTGACCATCACGGTCATGCCGCCCTTGACCTTGCCCGTGATCGTGCCGGTCACGAGTTCGTTGTTGTCGAGCGCTTTTTCCAGCGACAGCCACGAAGCCAGACGCTTCGCCTTGTCGCGCGACAGGATCGTGTCGCCATAACCGTTTTCCAGGGCGTCGATGGCCACTGAAACAAAGTCGCCCGCCTGCACTTCTACCTCGCCCGCGTCGTTCAGGAATTCTTCGAGCGGAATGTAGGCTTCGGACTTGAGACCCGCGTTGACGACCACGAAATTGTGGTCGACGCGCACGACTTCGGCGGAAATGACTTCACCCGCACGCATGTCCTGCTTGGTCAACGACTCTTCGAACAGAGCCGCAAAAGATTCGGTATTCGGGGTAGATGTTTGCAGGTCGGACATAAAAATCTATAGTTGCGCGGCTACTTCGCGTTTGCCTGCCCGAAACATTCGGGCCAATTGCAAGAAAAAACGAGCGCCACACGGGGTTGAGGGGTTAATACACGCTCCATGTTTCTCATGGAGCTCCAACGCAAAGCCAACGGACTTGTCGGCTTTTTGCAACGATTGCAATCAGATTCCAGCAAGGTTCCAGCACCTTACACGCGAATTGCGGTGTACCAACCGATGATCTGATCGACCGCCTGGTCGATGGATAGCCCGGAGGTGTCCAGCGTCTTCGCGTCCACTGCGGGCTTGAGCGGTGCGGCTGCACGGCTGCTGTCCCGTGCGTCCCGCTCGCGCAAATCTCGCAGCAAGTCTTCCATATTAGCAGAAAAGCCTTTTTGTATCAATTGCTTATGCCGCCGCGCGGCGCGCGCTTCTGCGCTCGCCGTGAGGAATACCTTGAGTGTTGCGTCGGGGAAAATAACGGTTCCCATGTCGCGGCCGTCCGCGACCAGCCCCGGAGGCCTGCGGAAGGCCCGCTGGCGGGCAATCAGCGCGGTCCTAACCTGTGGGTGGACCGCGATCGCCGAGGCGCGCTTGCCAATTTCTTCAGCACGGATTTCGGTGGAGACATCCACGCCGTCGAGCTGTGCCAAGCCCTCGCGAAATGTGATGTGAAGCTCGGCGACCAGTTCCGCGAGTGCATCGCCGTGATCGGGTTCTATGTTGTAGCGCGCGCTTGCCAGCGCCGTCAGCCGATACAACGCGCCGCTATCGAGCAGATGGAAACCCAGCGTGGCCGCGACCACGGCGGCGACCGTGCCTTTGCCGGAGGCCGTCGGGCCATCGATGGTGATGACGGGCGTTTGATGAAAAGGACGGGTCGGTTTCATCGCAGGCGTCCGGGTCGGCCGAAAACGGCACGCTTATATATATTAGTCACGGTCATCACGCCTTCGCCAGCTTGGCAAATTGCTCGAAATAGTCGGGGAAGGTCTTCGCCACGCACTTCGGGTCGTTGATGCGCACCGGCACGCCGCCCAGGCTCACGAGCGAAAAACACATGGCCATCCGATGGTCGTCGTAGGTGTCGATAGCCGCGTTCGGCGTCAGCTGCCCCGGCGGCGTGACCACGAGGTAGTCCGCACCCTCCTCGACCGTTGCGCCGACCTTGCGCAGTTCGGTGGCCATCGCGGCGATGCGGTCGGTTTCCTTCACGCGCCAGCTCGCGATATTGCGCAGCGTGGTCGTGCCGTTGGCGAACAACGCGGCAACTGCAATGGTCATGGCCGCGTCGGGGATCAGGTTGAAATCCATGTCGATGGGCATCAGCCTGCCGTCGTCCGATTCCACGCCGCGTACTTCGATCCAGTCGTCGCCAAGCATCACGTTGGATAATCGGTCACGCCGACTTCCTGCGCCGTATCGGCTTCGAACACGACGTCGAAGCCGCGCTTCGCGATGCAGGCGGCGAGCGCCGTCAACGGCTCCCTGATGCCGGGCGTATTGTTGCGCCCTACGAGCGCGACGGTCTTGAATTGGGTGCCAATATCCATGGCGGCATTACACCATAGGTGAGTGTCGAAAAGAACCGCGGGCCGCGTCGGGATTACCTTTGGACCGGGTCCGGGATGTTTCCGGGCTGTCCCGTTACGGTAAGCTCCGGCGCGGCAGTTAATTCTCGTTAGAATGATGTGCAACATGAATTGATGACGGACGAATGAAAAAGGGCGGATTGCTCTTGTTCCTCCAGTCACCGCGTTCGCTGCTCCAACCACGTTGAGCTAAAATTTCCCCATGCTAGACCCACGTGCCCAGACCCTCCTCAAAACGCTGATCGAGCGATATATCGCAGAAGGTCAGCCGGTCGGTTCTCGCACGCTGTCGCGTTACTCCGGCCTCGAGCTCAGTCCCGCCACCATCCGCAACGTGATGTCGGACCTGGAGGACCTCGGGCTGGTGGTGAGTCCCCATACGTCGGCGGGCCGGATTCCCACGCCGCGCGGCTATCGGCTCTTCGTGGATACCATGCTGACCGTCGAAACCACCGACGACGAAGCCATGACCTCCGCGGTCAAGATCAAGCTGCAAGGCGGCGAACCGGCGAAGATCGTGGCCGCTGCCGCGAGCGTTCTCTCGAATCTGTCGCAATTCGCGGGCGTCATTCTCACGCCGCGCCGCAGCCATATGTTCAAGCAGATCGAGTTCATGCGGCTGTCGGACAAACGCATTCTGCTGATCATCGTCACACCTGAAGGTGACGTTCAGAACCGCATCATGGCGACCCAGCGTGACTATTCGCCGTCGCAACTCACCGAGGCGTCGAATTACATCAACGCGAATTTCGCTGGCTTGTCCTTCGACGAAGTACGCCGCCGACTTCGCGAGGAAATCGACGCGCTTCGCGGCGACATGACAACGCTGATGCAGGCAGCGGTGGCCGCGAGCGTGGACGAGACCGATCCCGGCGAGACCCTGCTGATTTCCGGCGAACGCAATCTGCTGGAAGTGGCGGACCTCTCCTCCGACATGGCGCGGCTGCGCAAGCTTTTCGACGTATTTGATCAAAAGACGAGTCTCCTTCAATTACTCGACGTGTCGAGCCACGCCCAGGGCGTGCAGATATTCATTGGCGGCGAGTCGAATCTCGTGCCGATCGAGGAAATGAGCGTGGTGACCGCGCCATACGAGGTGAACGGGAAGATCGTCGGCACGCTCGGTGTAATCGGACCCACGCGGATGGCGTACAACCGCGTCATTCCAATAGTCGATATCACCGCGCGGCTCTTGTCCCTCTCGCTCAGTCAACAATAAGCCGGTTCCGAAGGGGGGGGGCAAATCCCGCAATCCCCCGTCCGACAACTCATCTTGCCCCGTGCGAAGCCGCCGCGCCACTAGGCCGATCGGCCGATGTTGCGTTCCGAAACGCGCCGCTATAATGGGTTTTACTCAATCACGCTGGCTTGCCGAGCTTCTCTTATATGCGCTACGACCTCGAGTTGCCCTCGCAGCCTTCCGCTTCGCACCGCGTTGCCGTGCTGCTGATCAACCTCGGCACGCCGGACGCGCCCACGCCGAAAGCGGTGCGCAAGTACCTCGCCCAGTTCTTGTCGGACCCGCGCGTGGTGGAGATTCCCGCAATTGCGTGGCAGGTCATCCTGCGCCTGGCAATCCTGCCGTTTCGCGGCCGTGCGTCGGCGAAGAAATACGCTCAGGTCTGGTTGCCGGAAGGCTCGCCGCTGCGCGTCTATACGGAAAAGCAGGTCGAGGGGCTACGGCGACTCTTTGCCGTGAACGACTACCATGTAATCGTCGATTACGCGATGCGCTACGGTTCGCCAGGCATTCCCGCGATGCTGAACCAGCTCAAGCTGGAAGGCGCTGAGCGCGTGTTGCTCGTGCCCATGTACCCGCAGTATTCGTCATCGACCACGGCAACCGCCTTTGACGATGCGTTCAATGCGTTGCGGCGCGTACGTAATCAGCCGGAATTGCGCACGATTCGCCATTACGCAGACCATCCGGCGTATATCGGCGCGTTGGTCGAGCAGGTTCGCGAATACTGGCGCCAGCACGGGCAGCCGGACTTCGCTTCGGGCGACAGACTGGTGCTCAGCTTTCATGGCGTTCCCAAACGGACGATGGACCTCGGCGATCCGTATCACGACCAGTGTCAACAGACGGGTTCATTGTTGATGGCGGCACTCGGGCTTTCGCCGGTCGAATGCCGCGTGACATTCCAGTCGCGGTTTGGTCCCGCTGAATGGTTGCAACCGTACACGGCTCCTACGCTCGCCGAACTGGGCGCCGCCGGTGCGAAGCGCGTTGACGTGTTCTGCCCGGGCTTCACGTCGGATTGCCTGGAAACGATCGAAGAAATCGGCATTGAAGTGCGCGATGACTTCCTGAAGGCCGGCGGCAAGGAGTTTCACCGGATCCCCTGCTTGAATGCATCGCCGGCGTGGATCAAGGCGCTCGGGGAAATCGTCGCGCAGCATCTGCAAGGCTGGCCGGTTCAGACGCCACAAGCCTTGAGCGCCGCTGCATAAGGTTCGAGCCATGAACTACGCCATCTCAACCGATTCTAGCGCACGCCTTCGTATCGACAAATGGCTGTGGGCGGCGCGTTTTTTTAAAACGCGTTCGCTCGCAAGCGATGCCGTAGAGAAGGGTCGCGTGCGGATTGGCGGCGCGAACGTGAAGCCATCGAAAGACGTGCGGGTCGGCGATCTGGTGGAGATCGAAATCGAGCACGTGCTCTGGCAAGTGGACGTGGTGGGGATCTGTGAAGTACGCGGCCCGGCAACGGTTGCGCAGACGCTTTATAAGGAAACAGATTCAGGCCGGGAGAAGCGCGTGGCGGAGAGCGAGCGCAGAAAGACGTACCGGGAACCGGCGGCCGCGCTGCAAGGCCGGCCGACCAAACGGGACCGGCGAATTATCGACAAACTTTCAGGTGCTGACTAAACAGGCTTTCCATGGTGGCGGACACGCCGCCATACTCCACGTTGTGATCGTTCACCGCGCCCGACATGCAGATAGTCGTTGTGCCGCCAACGAGTACCAATGCGACCACCGCAATAGCTAAGGTCAGTTTCATGGCACTCCTCGTGGCAACGCAAACGGCTCGAAATACGGACGCTGACTTTGGCTCAACAGCTCACTTCAGCGAATAAACAACTTGGAATCTGGCTTTCGTAAGATTAGGGTTAACTAGTGCTTCCGAAGACATGATCGAAGTGTAGGTGACGTGATCGTCCGGCTCAATCTCAATCTGATCACCGGCTGAAAATGGTTGTAACGGGCCGTTTCCGGACTGTAGAAACGACGCCGAAAACCGCGTGCAACCCCTTGAAAACGCTCACGCCAGCCTCAACTACATTTTCAGGGTAAGCATTGACGTGCCTCGATCCATTCGTGCTACCTGCCGATACAACCGTGGTGTTTTAGCAACGTTGGCGCGGCAGGTATCATCGGCAGCTTTCCGATGGATCGAAACCGCAACGGTGCTTTCGATTTCATCCGTTTTCATCCTTAGCAAAAATCTCAAGCGACATGGAAAACACGCAAGACAACTCCGCGAGCCAGAATTCCACGCCCGGCGACGAAACGGCGGCTCAACATACCCAGCAGCCGAACCCGGCAGACGCAGCTTTTGCGACGGAAGCGGGCGACGTGAACGAAACCGAAGCTCTGCTCGCCGAAGCGCAGGCCAAGGCTGCAGCGTTGCAGGAAGAGTTTCTGCGCGCGAAAGCCGAAACCGAAAACGTGCGGCGCCGGGCGCAGGAAGACGTCCAGAAGGCGCATAAATTCGCGATCGAAAACTTTGCGGAAAACCTGCTTCCCGTGCTCGATAGCCTGGAAGCTGCGCTTGCGCACTCATCGACCGATCTTGCGAAAGTTCGCGAAGGCGTCGAGTTGACGCTGCGCCAGTTGACCGGTGCGCTTGAAAAAGGGCGCGTGGTCGAAATCAATCCGGTAGGCGAAAAATTCGACCCGCACCGTCATCAGGCGATTTCGATGGTTCCGGCCGACCAGGAAGCGAACACGGTTGTCACGGTGCTGCAAAAAGGCTACGTGATTGCGGACCGCGTCTTGCGACCGGCGCTCGTGACCGTCGCCGCGCCGAAATAGACATCGTCAGGCTGAAATCACCTTTGTCATGGCCAACATCCCCGTCGATGCGACTGCGTTTTCCGTTTTCGAGATGCAGGAATTGAGCGCCGAGACGTTCGATTCCGGCTTGGTATCGGCGGGAGACGAGTTGGCTGTGGTGTTTTTCTGGGGTTTCGAGTGCTTCAACTGCGAGATTGCCAAGAAAGCGATGCTCGCCAAGCCGGACGAAATCCGGGCGCTCGGTTTGAAATGGTTTCACAGCAATGTCTACGAGCACCGGGACCTTGGCCGGCGTTTCATGCTGCATGGCGTGCCGACGTGGTTTTTCTTTTACCGCAGCAAGCGCCTTGGGCGCGCGACCGCATGGCATGGACTTGGGCAGTTCAAGGCCGCTGTGGAAGCTGCTCGCGAGAAGATCCGGATGCTCGGCGCGAAGGCGTGAGCCGATTCCCCGAAAAAGTTGCAGTCAGGATAAAAAAAATGAGGTTGCGTCGGTTTTTGGTCTTGAAAACGATGCGAACGCTCTTATTTGGCGTACAGGGTTAAATTTTGGGCATCGAGAAGCGTTTTTGAACGATAAACACGTTGAAAACGCAAAACCGGATGCGCTGCGATCAAAGTCAGGAGAGTGATAAAAATGGGCAGAATCATTGGTATCGATCTGGGCACGACGAACTCGTGCGTGGCGATCATGGAAGGCAACACCGTCAAAGTGATCGAAAACGCGGAAGGCACGCGTACCACGCCGTCGATCATTGCTTATGTCGACGACAACGAAATCCTCGTTGGTGCGCCGGCAAAGCGTCAGTCGGTGACAAATCCGAAAAACACGTTGTACGCAGTCAAGCGACTGATCGGCCGTCGGTTCGACGAAAAGGAAGTGCAGAAGGACATCGCGTTGATGCCCTACAAGATCGTGCGCGCCGATAACGGCGACGCCTGGGTTGAAGCCCGCGATCAAAAGCTGGCACCGCCGCAAATCTCGGCCGAAGTGCTGCGCAAGATGAAGAAGACCGCTGAAGACTATCTCGGCGAAGAAGTGACGGAAGCCGTGATCACGGTTCCGGCGTACTTCAACGACAGCCAGCGTCAGGCTACGAAAGACGCAGGCCGTATTGCTGGTCTGGACGTGAAGCGCATCATCAACGAACCGACTGCAGCCGCGCTCGCGTTCGGCTTGGACAAGAACGAAAAGGGCGACCGCAAGATTGCCGTCTATGACCTGGGTGGCGGCACGTTCGATGTGTCGATCATCGAAATCGCAGATGTCGACGGTGAAAAGCAGTTCGAAGTGCTGTCCACGAACGGTGACACGTTCCTGGGTGGTGAGGATTTCGACCAGCGCGTCATCGAATACATCATTGGCGAGTTCAAGAAGGAACAAGGCGTCGATCTGTCGAAGGACGTGCTCGCGTTGCAACGCCTGAAGGAAGCGGCGGAAAAAGCGAAGATTGAGTTGTCGTCGGCGGCTCAGACTGAAATCAACTTGCCGTACATCACGGCTGACGCGTCGGGTCCGAAGCACTTGAACCTGAAAATTACGCGTGCGAAGCTGGAGTCGCTGGTCGAGGAACTGATCGAGCGCACCATGGAACCGTGCCGTGTCGCTATCAAGGACGCAGGCGTGAAGGTCGGCGATATCGACG